>JAGGYP010000047.1 GCA_021162485.1 Thermoplasmata archaeon | reverse complement strand
CGTCTGTCAAGTAACCGTGATAAGAGCGATGATTATGAAGAATCGAAGAGTGTCGAAACCTAACAGTCAGATTACTTTTAAAGAGCGGTCCTTTTCATTTTTAACCTGTCAAAGAAGTTAATTATCAAAACACATAGTGCCCCCAGAATAAAGCTGATAGTACCTATTTTTTGACATTCTTTTATTTGTGCCGTTGGAATCAGTTCTTATACTTAGATGTAGATCACAAAACTCGCTTGCAAGTGCGAGTAATGATCCTAACAAGTTTAATGATGCTTTTTAAAAATAGTAACCAAAAATAATAAACCGAACACTTCAAACGATATAGTCATTACTAATATGCCAAGAGATTTCACCCTATTTCTGGTCACGCCATATAGTGAGACAATTGTAGTAATATTTTCTGGCACATCTTGACCTCCTGATATATTTGCGAGGTTATGCCAATGACAAGCATTGTAACACTTTTTAACAGATTTTTTTTCATTAGCTCAAAAGCGAATTAGTAAAGCTTAAATCTCTTGGAAAACATTATCTCTGCTATCGCATGGTTTCAGGGGATATTACTGGCGTAATAGCAGTGTATGTGTACGTCGCAATACTTCTCCTTTTATCTGAAAAGGTGCTTAAATCTCGTCCTCTTATAAGCAGAAAATATCTTCACATAATGGTTGGAAACATTTTCTTTATTCTCCCAATATTTGAGCACGCATGGGTGATGTCACTTGTGGCTGCGGCTCCTTTCATATTACTCACTTTTCTTGTAAGCCCTTATTCTCCCTTGAAAATAATCAGCAAAACATCGGCAGCAGGCCATGGGATGGGGCTTGTTTATTATTCAATCTCATGGACTGTGCTTGCCTATGTTTTTTTCAACAGACCAGAAATCATAGCAGTAGGCATTGTTGCAATGTCGTATGGTGATGGTTTTGCATCTCTTGTCGGGACAAAATTTGGTAAAAGAAAATATAATATTTTTGGGGATGAGAAAAGCATCGAAGGTTCGATAGGCATGTTTGTTATAACACTCTTGGTTTCATTGGTAGCACTTTATTATTATGGTGTTGGGATAAATGTATTTGTAGTTGTTGCTATTTCAGTTGTTGCAACCTTGGTAGAGGCCATAACTCCAAAAGGTTTGGACAATCTGACTGTTTCTTTTTCAGCTGCTCTGCTTTACTATGCCATTTCGTGAGGCGTTGAGATGCGTTTTATAGTTGTTGATGGACTTGATGGTGCTGGAAAGGATACACAGGCAAAAAAGATAATGGAAAGATATAAGGCGATGGGTGAAAAGGTTATACTACGTTCCCATCCAGAGAGTGACAACAAATATGGGAGGAAAGCAAAGGAAGCGCTTCTTGGAAGAGGTAAGAAGAATTATCTGAAAGCATCTGTTTATTATGCTCTCGATGTTATACGCTCGATAAGAAAATATTATGGAAAATCGGATACATTTATAGTGGTTAGATATCTAGTTGGTGTGGCTTATCTACCATTCTCAGTTGCAAAAATTTTATACAAGTTTTTTGAAACGTTTTTACCCACGTCACCTTATATGTTTTTCCTTGATGTTGAGCCAGAAAACTCTTTAAATAGGATAAAAGGCAGGAAAAAAAGAGAGATGTTCGAAAGTTTGGAAGAGTTGCGAAAAGTGAGAGAAAAAGCCCTGAAATTGGTGAAAGACTGGCATATCATAGATGCAAACCGCTCCATAGAAGAAACATATGGGGAAATAGAGGCAATTCTTGATGAATTAGATGGAGTAAAGAAATAGCCATAACCTTGTGAGATACGAATTTGAGCATATATTTTATTAAAATTAAGGATATTCCATACTATATCAAATCTTGAGATCTGATAGTCTCTATAAAAGTCTCGATGACCTCCTCCCCATTGCCTCTTCTCAATTGACTCAAAGAAATATCAACTTTAGCTAAGGGTTTTAATTCTGTAAGTTCAGCCATCTCATCAAGGGCTTTATCATGGCCGCCGCCGGCAGATGTGGCAAAGAATGCTAATTTATTGAATTGCCCGCGAAAGCGGAGAAGATAGGCCCTTACAGGGCTTGACATACCTCCTGCCCAGATTGGAGTTCCAATGATTACAAGGTCAAAATCTTTAGGGTTATGTTTAGGTTCGACTATGGCTGGAACCTTCTTCCTCACCGACTCATATCCAGAGCGAAGGAAACCAAGGATTCCTTTTCGGTTTGTTTTATCTTTGATAGTTTCAATATCAGCATCCAGTTCTTTAGCTATCCTCTTGGCTACAGAAAGTGTATTTCCTGTTCTTGAGTATACTACCACAAGTGTTTTCATACGATTTCACCTCCTCTCCAAATTGTTTATCTCCTTTCCTTTTGATATTCAAAATAAGAGTAAATAATTGTATAGGTTGCAACCAAAATTATAGGAACAAGAATGAAAAATAACGCATAGCTTTCAAAAAATACTCCAACAAAAGTGATTATTCCAGCAATCTTGAACAATTTTCCACCAATTTTATGAGTCTTTTCCCATACTCCTTCGCTGCTCAATGTCCAAGGAGTTCTGATTCCGATAAACCAGTTTCTTTTTGCGTTTTCTGTTAAAATTCCTATATAATAAAATAAGATGCCTATAGCAGGTACTAATGGTTGAACCATGCTGAATCTAATTCCTATATTCCAAAAGATAGTTAGAAGATAAACATAAAACAAGTATACAATTATCAACACCACAAATCCATCATAGTATTTTCTAAACTTTTCAATGTTATGCTTCAGTGGGTCTATTTTTGGAATTGCAATGAAAAGCAAAAATAGTATCATAGAGAGTAGTGGCATTAAGAATAAACCCCAGAATTTTGATATATACCCATCTACTTGTCCTTGGGCATCCCAATGGGATGCTATTTTCTCAGGCATTTGAGGATAAAAATAAAAACCAATGATGAAGGAGAGTAGGATTACTCCCAATGCGATTATTTCGCTTTTTCTCATAATTCATAACTTAAACCCACTAATGTTTAATAGCACTTTCGCTTCTAAAAAACATACCAAGGAATTTCATTTAACATTTTGCGGATATAGGATATCGTCAAAGGCAATTTAGGAAAAACTTTGATATCTTTTTATCCTCTATTAAGTGAACTTTTTACAATAATATTAAAGTTAAAATAAAAAATGAATACCATGTTAGATCTCTTAAACATCGATTAAAAAGATGATGGATTAATGATAATATTATGACACTTATTATCAAAGATGCACGGTATTCCACACGGAAGTTACTGCGGCCGTTATTCCTGCAGCACTTCCACCAATAACAACTACATCTGCCTTCTTCATCTTCATTATCTCCTTTTGATTGATCATCATAATGGAGTATGCCGCGTAATGTTTGAGGAGCATGAAGAGTATGTAAAGTTTTCCATAAAAGAATGATTTGGAGGAGCAAAATGCAACAAGCGAACCACAATATCACCCTTTCTCGTTATAGGCAACTAAAAACTGTCAAGCTTAATTTGAAAAGAACCATAAACTATAAATTGCGAAGGATGATAGGGGCTAAATAAGGTATATGAGGAGAGGATTGGAAAATGAGGTCAGTTCTAAAGCTATTGATAGTTCTAGGTTTGTTATTTTTAACGGCCCCAGTTGTTTTTGCTGACCCGGCTATAATGATAACATCATATACACTTACACCAACTGTGTTAATGCCTGGGGATAGCGCCCAGTTGCAAGTGACTATAACAAATACTGAAACAACTGATACAACGACAACAACAACATATTCTGACAGTCTTCCAAGGATTCAGACTGTTAAAACAAACGCGGCAACCATTGAAAACATTTGGATTGCATCTGATGGAGATGGAAGAAACAACATTAAAGCCCATAATAATATACCAAACCTCGGTGATCTTGCACCAGGGGCAAGTGTCACAGTTAGCTTTCTTCTCACTGCCCCTGAAAACATTACTGAGGGATTATATTTTCCCGTACTCCATGTTGATGTTGAAACATATAAGGATGTCCAATATCCCATCCCAATCCGTGTAAGCAATCTATCAGCATCGCTCTTGGCAAAGAATGTCCCAAGTAAGATCTCAACAAGTGGATCTACACCAATTACTATAACAGCAGTAAACAAACGAGAGACAGCGGTTGAAGATGTGACAGTTACTGCTCAAACAGAGGATACGCTTCATATTTCTCCTCAAACCGTGTATTTAGGAACGATGGAGTCAAAGACATCAGAGGATATTATTTTTTCTCTTCAACCAACACAGATTGGTTCATACAACGTCTCATTCATGATAAGCTATCGAAATGGGGAAAATCTCCATACCGATACGATTAGTTTTCCTGTTGAAGTTGTTCCTAACAGTGACGTCTCACCAGTATTTTATACATTTCCTACTACTATATCAAGAGGATCTTCCAAACGCATATCTCTTGAGGTCTACAATGCTAAAACCGAGAGGATAACTGGGGTTATTGTTGTTCCTGAGACGGATCTTACAATTTCTCCCTCTCAATATTTTATTGGAACGATGGATCCTGATGATGTCTTCTCAGCATCTTTTGATATATCTGCCGATGGTGCATCTCTTGGAAATCATACAGTCAGTTTTAAAGTTGTTTTTAAACAGGATAACGAATATTTTGAGTCGCCAGTTATTAGCCATTCTATACAAGTTGTATCCCCATCTAAGGTAAAAACGGATTATTCTGCAGGAATAATCGCGTTAGTCTCGCTCGTTTTAGTAGCAGTTGTCAGTCTCTTTTATATAGTACGAAAACGACGTCATAGGTGATGGATATAACCAAGGTAATAGTCACAAAGGATCTCTGCAAAACGTATGGATCTGGCCCTCTAAGAGTTGAGGCTCTTAAAAAAGTAAATCTAGTAGTTGATAAAGGAGATTATATCTCAATTATAGGACCATCAGGATCTGGAAAATCTACATTATTGAATCTTATAGGATGTTTGGATACTCCCACCTCTGGTAAACTATACATTGAAGGTATTGATGTCTCCACGTTAAAAGAAAATCAATTGGCAAAGATTAGGAGAGACAAAATAGGTTTTATCTTCCAAAAATATAATCTTATACCAACATTGACGGCTATTGAAAATGTCGCGTTGGCTATGGGTTTTGCAGGAGTTGAAAGAAAAAAGAGAATAGCTCGAGCGGAAGAGTTATTAGAGCTAGTAGGTCTGTCTCACAGGCTCCATCATAAACCCTCTGAACTTAGTGGCGGGGAGCAGCAGAGGGTTGCTATTGCCCGCGCCTTAGCGAATAACCCATCGATAATACTTGGTGATGAACCAACAGGTAATATAGATACTTCTTCAGGAAATATAATCATGGAGATATTAGAAGATATTAACAAAAAAGGGAACACTGTCATTGTTGTTACTCATGATCCCACTATTGCAAAACGGGCTAAACGGATGATTAGAATACAAGATGGAGTGGTACGTGAACAACATGTTGAGGGATAATCTCAATCTTGCATTTAAAAATATTAGAGAAAGATTATCTCGGTCAATATTAACCCTTTTGGGAGTAGCAATTGGAATCATGGCGATTGTCTCTCTTATAGCAATTGGTGAGGGTATGAATGTTGCAGTGACTGAAGAACTTTCCTCATTGTCTGATACAATTCTTGTAAATGTTGGCGATGGTTTCTCAATCTTTTCTATAGGTTCAGTAAAGGAGAGCGGAGAATATCTTACAGAACGAGATATTTCAGATATTGAAAGAATCCCAGGTGTAAAGGAGGTCACAACACAATTAACTGGCAAGGGAATTCTGCAGTATCGTAATAGTAACGTGAGTGTCACTCTTACAGGTATGGATAGTGAAACGATGAAACTTCGATATTCTTCTGAAAATCTTGAATCGGGAAGTTTGCTTCAGGAAAACGATCGAAATAAAATTGTGATCGGTGCAAAAATAGCACATGATTACTTCGATACTGAGATCACAGTTGGCGAGCGAGTGAAAATAAATGGGAATAAATTCATCGTTGCAGGAATTTTTGAGAAGCAGGGTATAGGCGGTGTAATCTCCACAGATGATATCGTTCTTCTTCTCCCTAGAGATTTTGAAGAGATAATAGGGGAAAAAAATATTTATTCTGCAACAGTAACAGTTTATGATATTAACAACGTAGAGAGTATTGCTTTAGAAATTGAAAGGATAATAAATGAAAATCATGGAGAAGATGATTTTGCAAGTACGACTACAGTGTCTTCAATCCTTAAGAGGATTCAGAGGGTTTTAGATATTATCCAAACAGTTCTTGTAGCTATAGCATCTATTGCATTAGTAGTTGCATCAATTGGAATTATGAACACAATGCTTACCTCGGTTATGGAACGAACAAGGGAGATAGGAATCATGAAAGCAATTGGTGCAACAAACAAAGATGTTATGATTATTTTTATTCTTGAGGGGATGCTTTTGAGTATTGTAGGAGGTGTAATCGGTACTCTCCTTGGCATTTTTGGATCAAAGGGTCTAATAGCTGCTCTTACCTCTATTGTTCTATCATATAACGTCGATCTTCAACCAGTAGTTTCTCTTATATCTGTTGTTTTAGCAGTGGGTGTTTCAATAATCGTTGGTGTTCTTTCAAGTCTGTACCCTGCATGGAAAGCAGCAAAAATGAGTCCGATTGAAGCTGTACGCTATGAATAAATAACGTATTTTGAAAACGGTGTTAAAGACAAGATTCCTCCCTTTTTTCCTTCAGAAAAATCAAATTTTACCATGAAAATTTTATTACATTTATATATCACTTTACACAACGTTCTGGAGATATCTGAAGTCCCGAGCGAAGCGAGGAATTTGGGCGGAGCAGCCGTAGAGTGCCCAAGCCCGCAGTCTTAACTTGTTTGTTAATACTTTCCTTCGACATCTTTAACAATCTATTATTTTATCTCAATCCGTTCGCCTGTCACCATAAAATGAATTTTTTCAGCAATCTTACATGCATGGTCTCCGCATCTTTCCAAATAACGAGCAATCATCATATAATGTGCACAACGTGTGATATTCTTTGGGTCTTCCATCATGTAAGTTAGGCTTTCTCTGAATATGGAGTATCTTAGTGTATCCAAATTGTCATCCCTTTCTGCAAAATCTTGGATTAAGGATAGATCCTCTGTTTCAAATGCCTTAAGAGTGTCTTCAATCATCCCACATACAATATTACACATATAAGGTATACTTACTAGTTT
>JAGGYP010000071.1 GCA_021162485.1 Thermoplasmata archaeon | reverse complement strand
GGCTAAACAAAAAAATAAAAGAAAAAGGTTTAAAGTGACAGGCTCAATATTGCCCATGGTGAAAAACCAACAGGCCAAAAAACCGCATTCTGTTGCCAAAAATCCCTCCATATGGGCTATGTAAACACGGGCAGGCCCATCACTTATCCCATTATATACTTTAGCTCCTAACAGCAGAGGTGTATTTATCAATCAAATCTTTACCATCGATATCTTTTGTTAAAAGCATTGTTCCCCCTCTCAGAGGAGTTTCTAAAAAGAGGCACCTTTTTAAATCGTGGAAAATTTGCCTCTTCTATCATAAGTTTATCATCACTTTGCACCCGTCTAAAATTGTCATGATCACGCCTGGTGAGTAATGTTATCGCAACTCCGTTTTTACCTGCTCTTGCTGTTCTTCCCACCCTATGAATATATTCCTGTGGGGTCTTTGGCACATCATAATTATACACATATGTGACGTTTTTAATATCAAGTCCTCGAGCAGCTACATCTGTTGCCACTAGCACATCTATCGTTTGTTTTTTTAACGCCTCAAGAGATCTTAGCCTCTTATCCTGACCCATTCCACCATGTATAGCCAACGCTTTTACACCCTGTTTTCTAAGATTTCTTGCAACAACATCTGTCTCTTTTCTTGTTCCACAAAACACTATTGACAGGCCAAAAGTATGCTCCTTTAGTAGATGTACTAAAAGGGAAAACTTGTCATTCTGCTGGTAAATATCATAATACACTTGCTTTAATTTGCTTCCGTCTACCAATTGTTTTGTCATAACAAGCAGAGGATTTTTTAAATATTTTCTTGCTATCCTCTGAACACCTTGTGATATAGTAGCGCTAAACATAAGAGCTTGTCTTTCCCTTGGAAAATAGGATATAATCCTACTAACATCCTCTATGAATCCCATATCAAGCATCTTATCTGTTTCATCAAGTACAAGAAATCTAATGTTGGAAAAATCAATGGTTTTTCTTCTTATATGATCTAATATTCTACCTGGTGTTCCAACAACCACGTGGGCACTATGCAAGTTTCTAATCTGCGGTTCGATACTTACACCTCCATATATGCTAACTGTTTTGACCCCAAGAGGTTTTCCAAACTCTTGAAAAACTCCTGTTACCTGCACACACAATTCCCTAGTTGGAGTTAATACAACTGCTTGTAGGTTGCCATTTAATCTGATCTTATCCAGTATTGGCAGAGTAAAGGCAAGTGTTTTACCTGATCCTGTTTCCGCTTGGCCAACAACATCTCTACCCTCTATTATCTCTCTCATACACTTTTCCTGTATACTTGTGAGTTGTTTAAAACCAGATTCTCTTGTTTTTTCAACAATTTCAGATTTTATATTCAATTCATCAAATTTCACAATTATTTTTCACCATCTCTAAAAAAATTAAAAAGAATGGACACAGTTTTTACAATTTTGTTGCGAACCTGCAACTGAATTAGGTTTTAGACTAAACTGAGAGCATGTCTCATACTCAAACACAGGTCCATTCACAATGCTGCATCTGATGACCTTTCCCTTTCTTTTTTCTCTTTGATCTTTTTTTCTACTATTATATCTCATAATTATTTTTTTCCTTTTAACAACAGCTTATCAAAAGCTGGTTTTTGTTAAAAAACGTCTTCCCGATTCAGTTGGTTGAAAAGGGTTAAGTTTTTATCTTCTAGTTCCTCTAATGCTGTAGGTGTCTTATATAGTTTTGCATCATCACAAGATTAATGTTTGATCATTAAAACATAGGCATCTCAATTTTTATCCATATAGAAAAATTTATATACTAATCTATTATTATAAAATAAAAGTGATAAAATATGAGAGGGAAATACCTTATAGCTTTAGGCATTGCAGCAATAATTTTCCTAGCAACGTTTAACTCTGTCGTCGGCACCTCAAACAAAAACTCAACCGCACAAGCTACAACACCATTATACACCATACGAATATCCAATGCCTTGAATAGAAAAGAAATATCAAACACAAACTATATCAAAAAACATGATGAAAACGACATAGCACTACCAAAGCTTCAGAGTAGCATGTTAGCCAGGTTTAACAACATAATCAAGAACAACGAAAATTTCAGAAAAATATTTAGAAACATAATAAAAAACGGTAGACTAAACATGCAAATGATGCAGGAAATCATCAAAAAACTAGACAAAGGGGCAAACAATGCAGATATGCTTCTAAAACTGAACTCAAGAATACTTGGAAAAACATCTCCAAACTGGACTCCGCTAACGTTTCTTATGTGCTGGTACATATACATATGGGTTGCCTTGTTCGTTACAGCAATGTGGAGCTGCTTTGCAATCTGCTAAAAAACTTTTCTCTCTTTTTTTATTTTTTTAATGGCAAAGCATTAGCAAGCCACAGAACATTTCTAACATATATATCATGAGCCTTCTGATTAAAAAGAGTCAACTCAGCATGAACTGCAGATAATACAACTCTACCTCTACCATAGGTTGTAGCTATTATTGCTTTTTTCCCCTCGATCGACCTAGTATATGGTTTGTCACATCCTGCGAAAACTGCTAGTGTTATAACCCTTGGCATGTATAACCTCTTTATTAGAGGTCCATTTACCATAGGTGCATTGCCGAGCATCACTCTAATCTTTTGCTTAAAATAGGGTTTTTGTATTGGTGGATTAGTTGGCAGGATACGAATCGGTGCACGTGAAATAGGTAGAGAAGCCAGGATTTTTATCATATCAAGCTTTGTAAAAAATAGAGGAATACCAATTATTTCTAACAAATCTGATATATCTGTATAAACATTAGCGAGACCAAGCATTGGTGAAAAACCCTCGTAGCCTAATAGCCTGTTCAGCAGTTTTATATATCTATTATGCAGGTGTTTTACACCCATAGATCCAAATGTTGAATCACCACATATGCCATAGAAACCACCTCCAAGAAACACAAATCTTCTAATTTTTTCCCTATATTTTTCTGGTGTGTACCATCCACCAAATCCGCCAGGTGCGATCACCACATCTATTTTCTTTTTAAACAATAAATCATTTTGTACATCTCCACCGTTCCAGCTATCCCAGAAATCATATATTCTGAATTTAACATTGTAACGTTTTTCTCCCTCTCTTAGACATATCGCATGCATATAATTTGAGGCAGCCCCACTTGCTGCTACATCCAAAGGATCCCATGTTTGTCTTATAATCGCAATTCTTACTATCTTTTGATTTGGGAAAAATGATGAGGTGGATGAAAAAGCAGGAAAAACTATAAGAATGAAGCTTAATAAAACCATTATATAAAACAACGTTTTTTTGTTCCTCCTCATTTTAGCACCCTCCATCTAAAAACATTGTTTTCTAATAAATAAAATTTTCTAATATAATGATATAAACAGTTAAAAATCAAACTAATGTTACTATTTTTTATCTGCAATGTTAATATTTGATAATCATTTACATCTGAGAAGAGATGGGAAATTCCTAGACGCAGTGAAGGAGTTTAAAAAAGCTGGCGGTACCCATTTTGTTCTATGTCAATATCCAATGCCTGAGATTGTGATAAAATATAAAAGTTACAAACCTTGCTATCATGAGACTCTTAAAATGGCTGAGGAGATAAAGAAGAAACTAGATATAGATGTTTTTGTAACAGTTGCCCCTTATCCTGTTGATTATCTTAAACTTAACGATGTTTTTGGCAGGGATAAAACACTGGAGATAATGAAAAAAGGCATAGATCTAGCTGCAAGATTATGTGAGGATAAAAAGTGCATTGGTATTGGTGAGATAGGGCGGCCGCACTTTCCAGTTGATAAGAAAATCATAGAAGATTGTAATGAATTGCTGCTCTACAGTATGCAAAAAGCTAAAGATGCAAATGCAGCAGTAGTGATTCACGCAGAAACTGCAACTCCTAAGCAGTGTAAAGAGCTTGTAGAGCTTGGTAAAAAAGCAGGATTAAAACCTCATAAAATAATCAAACATTTCTCCCCACCTTTAGTGTTAGAAAAAGAAAACCATGGTTTAATGCCCTCTATACTCGCGAGTAAAAAGAATATAATAGAGGCATTAAAAAAGGGAAACAGGTTTTTAATGGAAACAGATTACATTGATGATCCAAAAAGACCTGGTGCAGTATTAGGACCCAAAACAGTTCCAAAAGTAACAAAAAACCTATTGGAAAATGGGGCTATGACAGAAAAGCAGGCATATATGATACATAAAGAAAACCCAGAAAAAACATATGATATAATTTTAGAAAAATAAATTAGAGAAACAAGATTAAAAATTGGATAAAAAGAATTTCTACTTCTAAAATCGTCTGTTAGAAAATCTTCTTGGTCTATGTTTTCTGTAGCAATCACTGCAGTATACAGGTCTTCTTCCATCTGGTTTGAAAGGAACTTCTGTTTCTTTACCGCAATCTGCGCATTTTATCTTGTAAAGTTGTCTTCCTCGATCATCTACATGTGTGGTTTCAACAACCTTTTCTTCCATATATACTATCTCCTTTTAATATTTCCAACAAAAGAAGTAAAAATTGACCCATGGGTCAACCAAACTTCAAAAGTTGGATAAAATAGAGATACATGAAATAGTATTTATAGTTATGGATTACCTATCTAAACCTACTGAGAGGTAGAATGTCTTTTTCCATCTGGGTTAATACTACACCAAAGATCACCAATATAGCGAGAATAATAGTTTGGATGTTAACAACCTCGCTTATTAGAAAATAAGAGAAAAAAATGGTGATAACAGGCATGAGATAAACAAGGTTTATTAGCTTAGAAAGCTCTGTGATTTTTAACAGTTTATACCATATCAAGATTGCTAGGAAATTTGGGAAAATAGATAGGACTATTATCACAACCCAAGCTCTGATAGACAAACCAAGTATGTTTATTGGTTCAAAGAAGATTGTTATAAAAAACAGGATGATAAGACCAAGCATGGTTTCTATAACTACTAGGGTGAGGGGTGTAACTTTTAACAGCGCTTTTTTAACAATAACTCCAGAAATTGAATAGGAGATAGCAGATAAGAGTATCAGGATATTACCATAAATTTGTCCAGATAGACTGAGTTTTCCACCTGTTACCAGTAATATGGTTCCTACAAATGCAATTGTTGCCCCTAGTATCTTGTTTGATGTTAGTTTTTCCCTTAAAAATATTATTGCTAAAAAAATGGTGAAAATTGGACTTGATGATTGTATTATGCTTGATGTTGATGCTGTGGTATATTGCATGCCTATGTTTTGAAAAATATTTGGCAATGCTATAGAAAATATTGCTGCCCCGATTAGTATAAGCCAGGTGTGATGAGAAAAAGAAAAAATTTCTTTCTTCTTAGTAAGAAGAAGTATTACAAAAATCGGGATTATGGTTATCTGCCTAAGCGTTGCCAAAACCAGAGGAGGCATTTCTTCTAAGCCTATTTTTATGATTGGATATGATGCAGACCATGTTATTATTGCAAAAAGTATTCCCAATGCGCTAAGGATTCCTTTGCCTTCCATCTAATCAGAGAAGGTTATCAAATTTCACTATTAATAGATATCGAGTTTTACTTTTTGTTTTTCTTAAAAACCTCATGGTTGCTTAGATCTTTTATTACCTTTGCAGGTACACCACCAACCATACATCTAGGGGGAACATCCTTGGTAACAACTGCTCCGCTTAGCAGGATTGCCTCGTCTCCCACGTTTACACCCAAGGTTATGGCAACCCTTGGTAGGATCCAAACACCTTCTCCAATGGTGACAGGTGCCACCCGTAGTGGGTAAATCTTTCTCACTCTACTAGGTGAGGGAACAATCGCGTGTGCATTGATCATTGTATCATCCCCAATGGCGGCATTGTCTTTTATGGTAACCATCTCTGGGAAAAGCTTGTCTATCATAACACCATAGCCCAGGTAAACATTCTTGCCTATCTTCACGCCTCTCAGCCTGTTTAACGCTACTCTCATCTCAGTGGCTGGGCATAAGAAAGTGAGATAATAGAGAAACATTCTCCATATGTACAAAAGGTTATACTTTAATTTGGCCCAAAAACCTTTCTTACCATACACAGCTATTATCTCATCAGTGTAAACCACTTTGATCTACCTTCTACCTTATGGATTTACATATTTATTTATAAAGATTATTAAAAAATTGCAATTTCTCCATATCTAACAACCTATAGTTGCATAGCAACTGGTGACCAAGAAGGTATAGCAAAATAATAACAAAACTGCAGGAGAACAAACTACCAACTATGGGATTTTTTCTATATGAATAAGCAAAAAGGAGAAAACGTTTGAATCTGTCGATTTATTTTGTAATTTTTATGTTCTCTATTTTAACCGCTGGTGTATAAAAACTCATAGCGCTCATGCTGCCGCTTAGCATTTTGTAATTATCACATGTTTTCACGTTTTTCTTTAGTAAATCCATAATGTTTCCAGAGAGCATTGCTTTTTTTACAGGATAAGCTATTTTTCCATTTTCTATTTTAAATAAAATGGATGATGCTACAGAGAAATTTCCGGAAGCAGGATCAGATGTATGTGCACCTAGAACATCATATACAAGAATGCCTTTTTTTGTATCCTCTACAATTTCTTCTTCACTGTGTTCATCTTTTCCTCTTACGACAATGTTTCTGGCGCATATTGATGGTAAGCTTTTGAAGCTACCGGTTCTAATGCCGTTTGAGGTGCTTTCCTCGTTGTATTTACAAGCTGTTTTTTGATCATAGAGGTAGTTTTTTAGTAAACCATTTTCTATCAACATGGTTTTTTTAGAAGGAGTAAGCTCATCATCTACGGGGGAAGAGTTCAGCCCTCCCTCCATCAAAGGATTGTCATATATCGTGAGATTTTCATCAGTTACAACTTTACCTATTTTGTTTGAAAACATTGTTGCATTTTTATAGGCTTTGTCAGCATATAGGGCAGGTATAAGGGTTCCCTCGATAAGTGAAATAAAAGCATATGGCATGAATATGGCTTCTACTTTTCCATCTCCGACTTTTTTTGATCCCTGCATATCCTTTGCTAATCTGGCAGCTTTTTCTCCAACTGCATGGGGGTTTATGTTGTCTAATGTTTTTGATTCTATTATTTCGAAGCCAGATGTGGCTTCTTGTTTTTTTAGAAGCGTTGAGATTCCTACAGATAAAAATGTAGATTTATTTTTAAAGAAAATATCATTTGTATTGGCAATTATTGTGATGTTTTCCCCAATGTTTAAGCCACCACCGGATACAACTATATCTCTATCAATCTCGTGTGCAGCATCTATTGCTTGAGATATTATTTCTAGACATTCATCAGGTTCTACTTCAGATATTCTTTTATCATAAGTTTTGGGTATAATGTTTTTATTTGGTTTATCTGATGGAAAATAAAAATTCTTTTCTTCATTGGATAGCTTGGATAGTTTTATTGCTTTTTCCACTGTTGTTTCGATTCTATTTTTATCTGTTATATCTGTTGTGTATGCAAATCCTATCCTGCTATCTTTTACTACTCTTATCCCCATTCCGTTTTCTTCGTGTTGGTTTACAGATTCTACATGGTTTTTCTCTATGGAAAAGTTTAAACTTCTATCAATTGCTATGAAAGCTTCGGCCTCATCTGCCTTTTTATTCAGTGCGGTTTTTAAAGCATGCAGCAAAATTGCTTGACGGTTGTCTTCGTTGAGTATCATCGGAGAGAGAAAAAACTTTTTTAATAAAAATGTTTTCATTATAGGATATTATTTACGACAAAGCTTTGGTAATTGGCGTTTTGTTTTTCTAATAACCGTGTTTTTACCTTGAGTACTTTGGGTTTTAGATATATTTATGATTTTAACATGTCAAAGTATGATTTTCCATATCCATATATAAAGTATAGGCTTGTTTTGGAAAAATAAAATATTTTAAATTTTGTCTGGTGATTGTCAATTTTAAGATTAATTCAAAAAGGGTGTGTTAGAAGGTTGAGTAAAAACAAATTGATTTCGATGCTTAGAGAGTGTGGTGCTGTTAAATTTGGCAGTTTTATCCTGGCATCTGGTGCAAAAAGTGATTATTATATAGATATCAAAAAAGCTAGTACCAATCCTAAAATATTGAAAACTATCGCTTGTTTTATTGCTGAGTATACCAAGGGTTATGATATTATAGCTGGTATGGAACTAGGAGCGGTGCCATTAGCGGTTGCAGTTTCTCTTGAGGTGGATAAACCTTTTGTTATTATTAGAAAAGAGAAAAAAGAGCATGGGACTGGTAAGCTGATCGAGGGGTCAGATGTTTCGCAGAAAAAGGTTCTTTTGGTGGAGGATGTTGTTACAACTGGTGGATCTATTGTAAAAGCTGTAAAATGTCTTCGAGAAAATAAGGCTATGGTAGATAGAGTTGTTACTGTTGTTGATCGATTAAGTGGTGCAAAGGAAAGGTTGAAGGAGATGGATGTGGAGCTGATTTCATTGGTGGATGTGAATGACATTCTGGAAAAAAGATAAGGGTTTTTAAGTTGAAAAGGTATATCTTTTATTTCTCAGAAACTTGACAAATATTTGCTGAAAAGGGAGGCTAGTTTAATGGAAAAGGTTTTAGTTGTAGGTGGTGGAGCTAGAGAGCATGCCATATGTGAAGCGGTGTGCAGAAGTGAAAATGTTGAGCTTTATTCTGTAATGCATAATTTAAACCCGGGCATAGAAAGACTATCTAAGGATTATTTACTGGCTAAGGAGACTGATGTAGAAAAAGTTGTCAACTATGCTGTTGATAAAAGAATCGATCTTGTAATAGTGGGACCTGAGGCACCACTTGAAACAGGGTTAGTGGATGCACTTGAAAAAAAAGGTGTCAAAGCTTGTTCTCCATCTAAAAAAGCTGCTAGGGTTGAAACTAGTAAAGAATGGATGCGGGGTTTGATGAAAAAATATAGGATACCTGGATCTGTGGAATATGGTTGTTTCATCAGAGCAGCAGATGCAAAAAGGTTTATAAGCGATCTTGGTGGAAATGTTGCAGTTAAACCAGTTGGGTTAACCGGTGGAAAAGGTGTCAGAGTTGCAGGTGACCATTTCAATGGTGTAGAAGGAGCAGTCAAGTATGCTATGGAGGTTATAAAAAATAAAATTGGAGGAGTTGCAAAAGTAGTAATAGAGGAAAAGTTAGAAGGAGAAGAGTTTACCCTGCAAGCATTTTCTGATGGGAAAATGATAGTTCCATTACCAGCGGTTCAGGATCATAAAAGATTGCTGCCAGATGATAAAGGACCAAACACAGGTGGAATGGGATCCTACTCTTGTAAAGACGGCTTGCTACCTTTTATGAATAAGGATGATTATGAAAATGCTTCTGTTATACTTCAAAAAATTGTTGAATCTCTGAGAAAAGAAAGATGTGAATACAAGGGTGTGATATATGGACAGTTTATGTTAACTGCAGATGGGCCAAAAGTAGTGGAAATCAATGCTAGATTTGGTGACCCAGAAAACATGAATATTTTACCATTGTTAGAAAGCGATTATATCAAGATATGCCATGCTATGGTAGATGGCAATCTAAGCAGTCAAAAGATAAAGATAAAAAAGAAGTCTACGGTTTGCAAATATGTTGTACCAGAAGGGTATGGAGTAAAAAGCATAACAGATAGCAGGATAGATGTGGATGAAAAAGGTATAGAAAAGGTTGGTGCAAAATTGTTTTATGCATCAGTAAACAAAAGAGACAATGGCATATATACCACAAGTTCTAGATCCCTCGCAGTAGTAGGTATTTCAGATGATCTCTATGATGCAGAAAAAATATGTGAAGAGGGCTTAAAATTTGTAAAGGGCGAGCATATATTTGTTAGACATGATATTGGTACAAGAGAGCTTATTGAGAAAAGAATTAAACATATGAACTCTATTAGAATGAGCTAGAAATTTGTTGGGTGTCTTCAACATGAGTAAGGAAAATATTTTTGTATATTTTATAGGAACAGCAGGATCTGGAAAATCTACTCTTACAGCTACTTTTCAAGAATGGTTCAATAGAAGAGGCTTAGATTGTGTTGTCGTGAATCTAGACCCAGGTGCAGAAAGTTTGCCGTATTCTGCAGATGTAGATGTCAGAGATTGGATATCATTGAAAGAAGTTATGAGAGAATATGGATTAGGGCCAAATGGTGCTCAAATCGCATGTGCAGATATGCTAGCACTTAACGCACAGGATATAAAATCTTCGATTGAAAGTTTTAAGACAGATTATGTTCTACTAGATGCGCCAGGTCAGCTAGAGTTGTTTGTTTTTAGAGAGGCTGGTAAATATCTGGTGGATTTTCTAAATCGAGAAAAGTCTATTTTAGCTTACCTGTTAGACCCGCTTTTAGCAAAAGAACCTTCTGGTTTTATCTCTCAACTTCTTCTATCTGTCAGCACCCATTTTAGATTAGGGATTCCACAGATAAACGTGTTAAGCAAGGCTGATCTGCTCACCAAGGAGCAGATAGAAAATATTGAAAAATGGTCAAAGGATTCGTCTACACTTTATGAGGATATTCAAAAAGAAGAGGCTACTGTTTATCGTGAACTGAGTGAAAATCTATTCAAGTTGTTAGATGAATTTGGAGGATATACACATTTTATCACAACAAGCAGTGAAACATTACAGGGTATGGAAGACCTTTATACAATCATACAGATGGAGTTCAAAGGTGGAGAGGATCTGCTAAGTGATTAAAAAATTATTTTATCTTGACCTTTTTCTTGTCTTTGGTTAACAATATTACTCTTGAATCTTCTCTTTCACCATAGATTTCATAACCAAGATGTTCTGCTAATCTCCTGCCAAATTCTCTGATTTTATTATGAGTTGGCATGTTTTTGATGGTTAATCTGTTTCTTGAT
>JAGGYP010000017.1 GCA_021162485.1 Thermoplasmata archaeon | reverse complement strand
CTGGCAAAGTCCCTGTATTACTAAGTTTAATGTCAAATGATAAGTTTTCAAAGGGTTTTAAATAAAAATTACTTGTTTCTGAATCTATTTTGAAGCCATAGAAGCCTTGTTTTACTGTAATGTTATCAGCCAGAGGTATAGTTGCGTTATTCTCGATTATTAAAACTCTATAGCCAAAACCAACAGGTGCAGTTAATTTATAATAACCAGGAATGTTTGGAAAATTCTCTTTAACATCATTGTTTTCAGTTAAATAAATGTCTACTACTATGCCACTTTTGTTTTCAATCATAATCGCCTTATTTTGGAGAATTGTTGTTTCATTTTTTGCTATTCCTGAGATAAAACCACCTTTTGAAAAACCATTTTTAGTAGAATTATCTAGATCTAAGAGAAGGATTTGCTCCTGCTTTTCAATTATCTCCCTGTTTTCTCTTTTACATCTCACTTTTAGCCAAGCTGATGATGAGTTCCATATATTTTGATGATACTCCTTATAATCCTTTTTGAATCTCAGATGCAACCAGCCCCTCCAACATCCTGATGAATTTACCTTGACATTTATGTAATAATATGAGTACAACCATCTACTTTCATTTGAATTCCAGGTTTGTGTAGCTGGGTATCTACTTGAAATGTTTCCAACTATGTATGCTTTTATAGAGAGGGTTTCAAAGGGTTTTGCATTTTTAATTTCAACTTTTATAGACAAAGGATAACTATAGCTGTTGCCTTCTAATATTTTACCAGCGTATTTGGGGAAATACAAAATATTAAGAGAAAATGATTTTTCATTATTTGCCACACAATTTGTTGAAAGTGATAGTATTAGTAGAGATGTTAGAATTAATGCTCTGTTCCTGTTTATGAGAGAACATACCATATGATTTAATCATAAAATAGTATATAATTAAATAATTAAAAATTTATTGTAAAAAAGAGTATAGTGACCGTGTGTTATTTTTGTCTAATGTACGTATCCCCAGCCGTCTCCGTGATCTCCTTCATGCCCATCATCTGGGGGAGATAGAGGTATTTTATGACCCTGCTGTAGCATTGGGTGAGGGGTTGTTATTATTTTAATCATGCCATCAAATTTCTTAGCAATTCCATGATTTGGGAATGGTGCAGGTGGTTCTGGTGGTATAATAGTTATCCTATGAAAAACCACTACTTTTTTGGTTAGCCATATATTCCAAAACCTTGTTGTTTTACCTGGTTGCGCATATACTGGCATAGTCCTTGGTGAATATCCTTTTTTGGAAGCTGTTAAATGAACTGTCTTTGCCTTGTCTATATATACTTTTATAGAGTATCTTCCATGTATGTCTGTGAAAGTGAATTCGCCAGTATCAGAGACTATTTTTACTCCACTTATTGGCTTATACGTATCACTATCAAATACTTTTCCTTGAATTATTGCAGGCTCAATATTGTCTGCGTGGATAGTATTATCTATTACAAGTATGTGTTTAACTACTATGTTATAATTACTTAGACTATCCTTGTAAATTACTCTGATGTAATAGTAACTATCCTTGTCAACTTCTGGAGCCGTGAAAGTTGCAGATGATCCATAATGGGATATTCCAGCAAAGGTTATTTTTGCATAGACTGGTGCACATGCATCTCCCTTGTCAAGATAAACATGAACTGTAAACTCTGCTCCTTCTTTAACATATTTTGGTGCCTCTATTTTTAACATTGGAATCGATTGATGAATATAATTTTTAAGAATTTCACCTAATACTCCGTATCCTAGTCTATATCCCTTATAGGATGATCCACTGTAGTATGCTGCGGTTCCACATAAAGAGAGGCTAAACACTGAGAGTGCTACGAGACCTACTATTACTATTCCCAATATTGTTTTTTTCATCTCAACTTCACCTACCATCTTTATATAACCTATTTTGTTAAAATTAATATATAAAAATTATAGAACAAATATCGAATGAAGTGTTAAGATAAATCTCGTTTTGTAAAAGAGTTGGAGAGTGACAGGCCAAAACGGAGAGATAGGAAGGGGTGGTGAGAGGGGTTATAATAAACTTGGCCGGTCACTCACCATACTTCTTAACATTTTATATTTTAGTTTTGAAAGTATTTAAAAATTCTAGAACAAATATCGAATAGTTTTTTCTTGGTAAAAAGAGATGATTTTAATATGAGGATAATATTCTAAAAAGAGTGGGTTGCCATATATGAAAAAAGGGGATTTAATTTTCATTGGTCTGGGGTTATATGATGAAAAAGATATTTCCCTCAAAGGACTTGAAAAAGTTAGAAGATGCGACAAGGTTTTTGCAGAGTTTTATACTTCTCTTTTAGCAGGTACCAATATTGAAGATTTAGAGGAAATGATTGGTAAAAAGATTGAGGTTTTAAACAGAGAAGATGTAGAGGATGGGGAGATTATACTAAGGGAAGCCAGGAGTAAAAAAGTGGCTTTTTTGGTTGGAGGAGATCCTTTATCAGCAACTACTCATGTAGATCTTAGAATAAGAGCGGAAAAACAAGGTATTAGTACAAGAGTTGTACATGGGAGTAGTATATTTACAGCTGTTCCTGGACTTCTTGGCTTGCAACATTACAAGTTTGGAAGAACAACTACTTTGATATTTCCTCATGGAGAATTTTTTCCAAAAAGCCCATATGAGGTTATTCATGAGAATAAATCAAGAGGGTTGCATACCTTGGTTTTATTAGATGTAGATAAAGAAAACAATCGACTGATGACAGCAAATCAGGGTATGGAGTTACTTATTGAGATGGAAAAATCTCTTAGGAAAGGATTGGTAAAGGATGATTTACTTGTCTGTGTTGTTGCACAAGCTGGTTCTGATAACCCAGCTGTAAAAGCTGGTAGGATAAAAAGAATGCTAAAAGAGGATTTTGGCCCTCCTCTCCATACCATTGTTGTCCCTGGGGATTTACATTTTATGGAAATTGAGGCATTGATTAATTTTGCTGGGCTTAGAGAAGAGGAAATAAAGTAGCAAAAAGATTATATTTACAATCTATTATATTGCATAGTCACGTGATGGGATGCAGCATAATCAAAGTATCGGTTTAATATATGGTAATGTTGGTTCAACAGAGTTTAACTTCACTGTAGAGAATCCTAAGTTGAAAAAATTTGATTATGTTGCTGTTCCACATAAAGACTGCGGCATTGTTTTAGCACAAGTTATGGATATAAGATGCTTTTCAGATTTTTCTTTTGAAGATGCTAAATCATTACTAAATGGAAGTTTAGAAGATTTTAGTGTCAAAATCGAAGGGGATCTGTCTGCACACGCAAGCGTAATAGGATATAGAGATGTGAAAGGCTATCTACAGGTTCCTAGGAGGCCTTTTGAAGTTGGCGAAAGAGTTTTTTTGGCAGATGAAGAGCTAATAAGAAATGTACTTGGTCTATCAAGCAATAAGAAAAATGGTGCTTATATTGGTTTATTAAAAGGACATGATCTACCAGTGTATCTCTCAATTGATACCTTGATACAGAAACATATTTGTATATTAGCTAAGACAGGTGGTGGAAAAAGCTATGCTTGCGGTGTTTTAGTAGAAGAGTTGTTGAAAAAAAAGGTTCCTCTAGTAATAATAGACCCACATGGAGAATATGTTTCTCTATCTGAGCAAAACAAAGAAAAAAATGAAATTGCAAATATGCAAAGATACAAAATTTCACCAAGAGGGTACAAGGATCAAATAGTAGAGTTTTCCCCTCTTTATAAACGCAGTGAAGATGTTATTCATTTAACCCTAGATGGTAGAAATCTTGAGGCTAGAGAGATAATAGATCTTCTTCCCAATAAGCTATCAGGGCCACAAATAGGGGTACTATACCAGGCTATAAAGGAGATCAAAGAATATAAATCTGTTTACAACTTGAGAGATATAATAGAGGCTGTGAATAGGAGTAAAAGTAGTGCTAAATGGGCAGTAATAGCAGCATTGGAGTCTCTTGAGTCTATAGGTGTTTTTTCCGATGATGGTCTCCCCCCGGAAAAAATAGTTAGGAATGGAAAATGCTCTGTGATAAATTTGAGAGGTGTACCTCCAGATATCCAAGATGTTATAGTTGCCAGACTTTCTAAAGAACTCTTTGATGCAAGAAAATCTGGGAAAATCCCTCCTTTCCTGTTTATAGTGGAAGAAGCACATAACTATTGTCCTGAGCGTGGTTTTGGAAATGCTGTATCATCTAATATTTTGAGAACCATAGCATCTGAGGGTAGAAAATTTGGAATGGGATTGTGCGTAGTCAGTCAAAGACCCGCAAAAATAGATAAAAACATTATCTCCCAGTGTAACACAAATATCATACTAAAAGTTACAAATCCTAATGATCTCAAAGCAATAGTTCAATCTATAGAGGGGTTAACCACTGAAACTGCAGATGAAATACAGCGTTTGCCTGTAGGTGTAGCCTTGGTAGCAGGTGGCTCATTATCCATGCCCATCCTAGTTGAAATTAGAACCAGGGAAACAAAACATGGTGGCAAATCTGTAAATGTCATTTCCAAGGGGGAGGAATTCCCTAAGCCAACAGCAGCTATAGCCAAGGAGAGATATGTATCAAATATACCTCCTCCACCAAAAAAAGTGGATAAACCCACAAAGGCAGAATATGTGCACAGGGTGGCAAACAGATTGGGATGGGTCAAAACAACTGATCCTGAAGAAACGATCGAAATCCTCTCAAAAGAAGCAAAGAAGATGAAAGAGGATGTTTATAAGTATTTGGATTCTTTAGCAAAATTAGGAAAAATATTCTGCCATGAAGAGGGGCCAAACTGTATAAAATGCCCGATGAAAGATGTATGTAAATATAGGAAGGAAAAAACTTTGGTAAAGAAAAAAGGTTTGATATTTAGATGAAAAAATTGACTTTGCTCTTATTGATAATGGCATTAATGGCTGGTTGTATAAAAATAGATTTTTTATTTAGTAATATAGAAGTATACTATGAAAAAGATGTGACCGTTGCAAGGTTCACAATTAATTATGGGTATACTGTGAATTGTACAAGCAACAAAAAATATAATATATTCTGCATACTTGGTATTCCATCATCAGACTATGAAAATGTGCTTTCTCTTAATTGGACAGATAATCCTCTACAGAAAACTATATCTGGTAATAAAATTCTTAGATGGAATATCAGTGATTCCAAAGCAAAAAAATACAACCTAAGTGTGAGGGCAGATTTAATATCCGCCGCTTTTTTAGTAAATTTATCTGACTGGAGAAAGGCTTTGACAGTAGAAGAAATGAGACTTTACTACAACAGTTTGATAGAACAGTATTGTCACAATGCCTCTAACGAGAGTGTTAATTTAATAGAGCCTTTCCATCCCATGATACATGACATTGCTTTGTCAATCAGGAACAGCTGTAAATCTAATAACACGTTTATAATAGCTAGAGAAGTGTTTAGGTGGTTAAAAGAAAACACAGAGTATAGAACGCATAAAGGAAAAGGGGTGCAAAGAGCGAGTTTCACTCTCATGCAAGAGAGTGGAGATTGCGATGATTTAACGTTTTTGTATATCTCGCTATGTAGGGCTTTAGATATTCCAGCCAGATTTGTTAAAGGATATATGGTTGATAATGGAGATATTGTAGCTCATGCCTGGGCTGAGGTCTTTGTAGGTAATGACATTGGTAACAATGGATGGATTCCTGTTGAATGCGCTGGCAATATATCTAAAAAGGATAAAAAAAGTGTAGAATCTGAGATCTATCAGCATTTTGGTGTAGAAGATGCTGCTCATGTGAGATTATATGTAGATGATGGGAGCAATGAGTCCATAAACAATTCCATTTTTAGAATTGGATACGAGATTTTTAGCAACGAGGAGGATATTAATATTCAAAGTTTTAAGACTGTAAATGAATACGAAATTATAGATGAGGGACACCTAGTAATTTATAAAGATGGCACGAGAAAATTTGTTAAAAACATTTGATCTATTTTTATATATTTTTAAGGGAAAAGTAAGAAGTAGATTTATATATTAAAAGTTGTATACAGGCTTTTACTTTACAAAAAGTTTAAAAAGACTGGAAAGGTGTATTTAAAGAATATGGCTCGCGGACTATATGCTGCTAGAAAAATCAAAAAAAGCAAGAAAAAAACCAGATGGAGCGATAGATATTACAAGAAAAGGGTATTGAGACTCAAAGAAAAATCTGATCCATTAGAAGGCTCACCTCAGGCTAGAGGTATAGTCATAGAGAAAGTTGGGATAGAGGCAAAGCAGCCAAACTCTGCTATAAGAAAATGTGTTAAAGTTCAGCTTATAAAAAATGGTAGACAAGTAACAGCTTTCGCACCTGGGAATAATGCTATTAACTTCATAGATGAACACGATGAGGTTGTGATAGAGGGTATAGGAGGAAGAATGGGTAGAAGCTATGGTGATCTACCAGGTGTAAGATATAGAGTTGTAAAGGTTAATGGTGTATCATTAAACGAACTGATCAAAGGAAAAGTTGAGAAACCGATGAGAAGATGATGAAAAATGAACAAAGAAAAAAGTAACAAATATGAAACCTTGATCTACCTATTTCCCGTCTTAGAGAAATATAAAAATGAAGAGATAAAAATCGAAGACAAAGGATTAGTCAGATACATAAATTTGGACATGCCCACTCTGTACACTGGTGGAGTTTTTTCGAAAAAGAAATTTGGAAAATCAAAAATGTCACTGATTGAGAGATTAATAAATAACATGATGAGAACTGAGGATTTCACTGGTAAAAAAACAAAAGCTTTAAAAGTAGTAAAAAGAGCGATTGAAATCATAGAAAAAAGGACTAAGAAAAACCCATTGCAAATTGTTGTAAATGCAATTCAAAATGCAGCACCGAGAGAGGAAATAATCCGTCTCCAGTTTGGTGGAATTGCAGTGCCTAGAGCAGTTGATGTCGCACCTCAGAGAAGGATAGACATTGCTTTGAGAAATATTTGCCAAGGAGCAATATCTGCATCTCATAAGAACAAAAAAAGCATGGAAAACTGCCTTGCAGATGAAATTTTAAAAGCAGCCAATAATGATAGCTCCTCTTTTGCAATATCGAGGAAAGATGATATAGAGAGAATTGCAAGATCTGCAAGATAAATAAGTTTTTAGAGGGTTGAAAATATGGGCAGGAAAGAAGACAATATTAGGAAAGCACAAAGTTTAATGGATAAACTAGAGCAAATACGAAATATTGGTATAGCAGCGCATATAGATCATGGTAAAACAACATTGTCTGATAATCTTCTTGCCGGCTGTGGTATGATGAGCGAGGAATTAGCTGGTAAACAACTGGTTTTAGACTATGATGAACAGGAACAGGCAAGAGGAATCACCATCCAAACTGCTGCGGCATCTATGGTTCATGAGTTTGAAGGAAAAGAATATCTCATAAACCTGTTAGATACACCTGGGCATGTGGATTTTGGTGGAGATGTAACACGAGCGATGCGTGCAGTAGATGGTTGTATCATAGTTGTATGTGCTGTAGAAGGCGTTATGCCGCAGACTGAAACTGTGATAAGACAAGCGCTGAGAGAGAAAGTAAAACCTGTGCTCTTTATAAATAAGGTTGACAGGCTCATAAATGAGTTAAGAGTTACGCCTGAGGATATGCAAAACAGGTTTGTGAAAATAATCGCCGAGGTTAACAGGTTAATAGAAAAAATGGCACCTGAAGAGTACAAAGAGGAATGGAAAGTAAAAGTCGAGGATGGAAGCGTCGCCTTTGGATCTGCATATTATAACTGGGCAATATCCTTACCATATATGAAAAAAAGTGGTTTGACATTCAAGGATATTTATGAATATTGTAATAAGCAAGATCAAAAAACACTGGCAAAGAAATCACCACTACATGAGGTTATTTTAGATCTTGTGGTAGATCATCTGCCCTCACCAAAGGAAGCTCAGAAATATAGGATACCTCACATATGGCGTGGCGAATTAGAAACTGAGGTAGGAAAGGGTATGCTTAATTGTGATAAGGATAAACCCCTTGCTTTGATGATTACAAAAATAATAATAGATACACATGCTGGTGAGGTCGCAGTGGGGAGAATTTTCAGTGGAACAATAGAGAAAGGCCAAGAAGTATATGTAGTGGGAATGCCTAATAAGAATCGTGTGCAGCAAGTGAGTGTAATGGTAGGTGCAGATAGGATCCCTGTTGAAAAAGTCACAGCTGGTAACATTGTAGCTGCAACAGGATTAAGAGATGCAATTGCTGGAAGCACCGTAACAAATATCCCAGATATGGAGCCTTTCGAGAGAATAGTACATGTATCAGAACCTGTTGTAACAGTTGCGGTAGAGGCAAAACATACAAAGGATCTACCAAAACTTATAGAGGTTTTGAGGATGGTTTCAAAGGCTGATCCAAGTATAGAGGTAGAGATAAATCAAGAAACTGGTGAACATTTAATGTCAGGTATGGGAGAGTTACATTTAGAGATTACAGAATACAGAATCAAGAATGATTATGGTGTGGACATTGTTTGTTCGCAGCCAATAGTGGTTTATAGGGAGACTGTGGGGAAAGCTACGCCTCATTCTTTTGAGGGTAAATCACCAAACAAACACAATAGATTCTACTTTGTTGTTGAACCTTTGCCTGAGAACGTGGTAAAAGCATTGTACAATAATGAGATTCCCACGGATGCAAAGAAATATAAGAAAGAAGTGGAGAAGAAACTTTTAGAGCTTGGCATGGATAAGATTGTTGCAAAGGGTGTGTTTGCAATTCAGGGTTTAAACATAATGACAGATGTGACAAAGGGTATACAACATTTATTTGAGACAAGAGAGTTGATAAAAGAGGCTTTTAACGAGGCTATGAAAAAGGGACCTTTGGCAAATGAACCATTACAAGGCGTTCTGGTAAAGCTGGTTGATGCAAAGCTGCATGAGGATGCAATCCATAGAGGACCTGCTCAGGTTATACCTGCTGTTAAAAATGCAATATATGGAGCAATAATGCTTTCAGATCCAATAATACTAGAACCCATGCAAAAAGTGTTTATCAACACTCCGCAAGAGGTAATGGGAAATGTTTCAAGAGAGTTGAATCAACGCCGTGCAGTTATACTTGATATGAAAACAGAGGGTGACATGGTAACAATTGAAGCAAAGGCACCTGTTGCGGAAATGTTTGGTTTTGCATCAGCTATAAGATCTGCCACTGGTGGAAGAGTACTTTGGAATACAGAAAACATAGGATTTGAACCTCTGCCTAGAGAGCTGCAGGATAAGATTGTTAGATCAATAAGAGAAAGAAAGGGTTTAAAACCAGAGCCGTATCCACCGGAATACTATATGGATTAGTAACCAGTGATCTTATATTTACCAATCACTGGTTCATATATCTGACCATTTCGTTTCAATCTCTCCAATATTTCTTCTGTCTTACTGGTTTCTATACCTGCTATCTCTGCCTCCTTTATTATATCTGCTCTAGCTGCGTTTCCATCTTTGGATTCTTCACATATTCTTCTTATTATATCCATGATAGCTCTCATTCTCTCCTGCTGGGTATGACTTATACCAGTGGCTATTATATCTATATCAAACTTACCTGTTTCTCGGTCAAGACTGACTCTTCTTAGATACTGGTCTATTATAGAAATCGCTCTCTCGGCATCCTCAACTGTGACTTTGTTACTTAATCTTACTCTTGCACTTGCCTCTGCTAGTCGTACAAAAGCCTCAAGCTGTCTAGGTGTGAATGGTATAGAATCCTCAGAGGATGCACGTAATGAAACATAATAGTTTTTGATTGTCTCTATAGCCTCCTCTGTTAGAACTGGAAAAACATTTCTCTTTGCATAGGCAACATATTTTCTAAGAAACTCTGGTTCAAAAACTGGTTTAACTATTTGCATTAGTCTTTCTTCTTCAGATTTTTTATGAGTTGATTTTTTTGATTTGGAAATATGCTCATGAACTTCTCCTGCCTTGTGTGCCATTAAAATATGAGTAGCTAGATTTGTATCTCTATCAACATTTGGTTTATCTATTATTGAAAAGATTAGATCAAATCTTGATAGTAGAGCCGGCGGCATATTGATTTGCTCATGAATTGGAAGGTATTCATCAAATCTACCTAGTTTGGGATTTGCAGCTGCTAGCAGAGCACATCTTGACTTTAACGTTGCATTAATACCTGCTTTTGCAACTGATATTTCTTGCTGCTCCATTGCTTGATGTAATGCACTTCTATCTGAGTCGCTCATTTTATCAATTTCATCGATAGCTGCTATTCCCATATCTGCTAATACAAGAGCGCCTGCTTCTAATGTCCAATGTCCTTCACCAAATTCATCTCTAACTGCTGCAGCTGTGAGACCTGCTGCTGAGGATGCTCTGCCTGAGGCATATATGCTTCGTGGCGCAAGTTTTGAAATATAAGTTAACATTTGTGACTTAGCAGTTCCTGGGTCTCCTACCAGCAGCACATGTATGTCGCCTCTTATACGAGTTCCATCAGGCATATTCTTTGCTACTCCGCCAAATAGTTGAAGTGTAAGAGCATCTTTTTCCACTTCCATCCCATAGATGGTTGGTGCTATGCTTTTTCTTATCTTCTCATATATCTGAGGGTCTTTACTTACTCTAAGTATCTCTTTTTCATCCTCTTCTGTAACTTCAACCTCTTCAAAAGCAAGTTCTTGTTTTTCGATACTAATAGCACTCAATATCTTGTCAAAAGCAGTTAACCTGTATGTTCCTCTCCTTCTTTGATGAGAATGTAATATGCCATTTACAATGACTCTGTCACCAGGTGCTATATCTCCAACTAGATCATCTTCTAAATAAACAGATATCCTCTCTGGCTGAGCGCCTCCGCGGAGACCTTCTGGGCTCTCCTGCAATTCCACTTTTTGAAAATCTATGAACTCTGATAGACTAGTAAGTAGTTTGAAAGATGAACTTCTGCCGCAACCTCCCTGGTCCTCGTAACATTCAGCAGGCTCCTTGATTATGTCTTCCTCTTGCTCTAATTTGATTATTGCACCACATTTTTGACACTGAAAAGCTCCTATCTGGAGTTTGGGTCTTACCTCTGTTACTTTTTTCACAAGTCCTTCTATAGCTATCAGTTTACCAAGGTGAACAGATCTGAGTTTTCTAATTCCAATTCTGTGAATATCTGGCAGGTTAAATACTCTAAAATGTAATCTTAATCTCTCACCGGTTGAAACTTCTATGTTTTTTAATGCCTCCTCTGCATTATAGATAGTGGGATAAGGGTTTGTTATTAAATTCTCAGCTAGACTTGGGTCTACTCTATCAACATTCCAATAATCAACATATAAACTTCTTTTTTCTGGGTAAGAGAGAACAATGTTTTCAATTTCTGTTTTGTAGTGATCTAAAAAGAATTTTTCCCATAGTGAGATTAGATTCTCATCTCTAAGCAGCTTTGCCAAATTAGCACCTCCCTTCAAAGAGAATATAGTATTAACTGTCAATTGATTATAAATTTTTTCACGGGTTTGTTAAAAGTTAGGCATGTAACATGTTATCGTATCCTAGTATTTTTCTAAAATATTCTAGTTTTTCCACTGCTTTCTCATCTTTCTCAACAGGTATTACTTTTATATCCTCTATAGTTGTTTTATCTTTAAAATAAAGTTTTGAAATTGTTGGAAGATATTTTATCTCCTTTATGAAAACACCTTTTTCGTTTTTGACTAATGTTATGTAAAGAATATAGGCTGCTCTTAATCTAAAAGATTTTAACCCGCAGACAAAATCTCCCAAACTATACGCGATAAATGTTTCCCTATTATCTGATGTAATGTGTTTTTCAAAAGGCTGTATCACATGGGGATGACTACCCAGTATTATGTCTGCTCCTCCTTCCAGTATCTGTTTTCCCCATACTCTTTGTAAAAAATTCGTGTGATTCACATATTCTAATCCCCAGTGGGGAGCTACAATCACTGCATCTGCGTTTTCCTCATTTTTTGCATGTTGTATCCATTTTACAAGCTTTGGTATATTACTTCTTCCGTAGAAAAAAGATTTTGTAAACTTGTAAACCTGTTTGTACCTGTCTGAAGGGATCATTCTATAAAAATGAGGGTTTGTAAACCTTGCTATTGAGAAGAAGGCAATTTTTATACCCCTTACCTCTTTTATTACATAGGGTTTTATATTAAATGGATCGCCTTGTGCTTCTTTGATCTTGGATGATGGTATAGCTCCAACAAAATCAATTTTGTTTTCCTTCAAAGCCTTTATAGTTAAATCCAAACCATTTGATAGTCTGTCTAGTACATGGTTATTTGCGATGCTTACTATATCCCAACCCACTTTTTTCATTGCAAGTGCAAATGCTGGATGTGCATTAAATGTATAAGGGAATTCTCCACAATATACTTCTCCATCATGTAGAATAAAAGGGTCTATCTTTTTTTCTATCGTTACAAGTTTTCCATCCTGATATTTGCTTTTTCTTATCAAATTTCTCGCTATTGGAACCTCTAGATTGGCGTAGGAAATATCTGCTGTGATATATTTGGATATAGATTTTAAAATATGAAAATAACCGCTTGCTACTCTCTCATCTGGATCTGCGATTGTATTATCCACGTGTTGATGTGCAACTTTTTGCAAAGTGTTGTCTAAAAGTAGATCTCCAACTGCTGATATTTTTACTGTATCCCCTTCTTCTTTTTCACCTTTAAACCTGAGTCTAATATCAGTTCACCTCTCTAACTAAAAAGGTTTTAGCGGGTGTAGAAACGTCTCGAGTGGATGTGCATTGCAGCATACTGATTTACCCACCTGCTTTCTCGACCCTGCTAACCCTTCGAGCATCGAGAGTTTGCGGTGAGGCTGCTCCCTTCCGGGCCTGGCCTGGTCCCCGCAATAAAGAAGGGCATGCAACCCTCCAGTTGCATGCTACCTTCACCTTCGATCCCGAAGGACAAGGTCTCATAGTCTGCAGGCGGATCAGCAGCTGCATGCAACACCGCCTCTCGACTTCGGCTCCGGCTGAAGACGATTTCCGGCAACAGGGGACGCCTGACCCCCCAGCCTATTCTACACCTTTCGCCGCTTTTTCATTGAGTAAACAATGAAGTATATTTAATTTTCCCATAAACTGGTTAATAAATTCTTCTAAGCAACAAAAACTGGTTTCTAAAGAATCTGTAAAACAACCATGCCAGTGTTGCAGTGATAAATGATGCATCTCGGACAACATACCACATCTGTTTCTGAGCAACAGATGTTTTTCCACCACCATAATAAAAACCAGCATAGTAGGCATCTTCAGCTAGAAAAACTAGTGAGATTACAAATATTGCAATTATTATTATGTCAATGTAGAAAAGCCATTTTCTCCATGTTTTTCTCTCTATTTGATTTAATCTCTCATATATCATAATCCTTGTCTCCTCTTTTGAAGCAATTAGTATAAAACAAATAGTTTATATATGAAACTTACCAAAATATTAAAAAGTTATAGGAAATCACTTAGCTTGGTGACCTTTACTTTATCATTTGTGAACAATGATTCTATTGATTTTTCAACCAGTTTGATTCTTTGGCATGCATAATCAGGTAGATCGTATTTCTCAGTGAGCATTTTTGAAATTTCAAGGTATTTTTTGATTGATCTCTCATGAACTGTTAGTGTTAGATTTCCTCCACATTTGGTGCAGACTCCTTTTAGGGGGATTCTTCTGTAGACGGTATTACAGAGGGGGCAGCGGACAGATTGCTTGCTAAATGCTCTAAGGTTTCCAAGGATATCTGGTAGGAAATGCCGTTCTATTACTTTACATGCAACATCTGCCTCGTCTACTGCTTTTATTTTTGCGGCCAGGCTGAGTTGCGCGTTCATTTTATCTGTCATGGTTTTTAATGTTTTGTATGCAGATGCTGGTGGACCTCTGGAAATATCTGCTGTGTCATGTGTAAAACCAAAGTTTTCATACTGGAATGGTGTACCCAATCTTGATGAAACCAGGTCCATGATTTTCTCCAGATTTTTTGGGTGTTCATATTTTGTTGTTGCCCTGTAAAACTCCAGCGGGTATCTTGGTAGCAGGTCTAGGTTGTGTGCTTCTTTGTCTACCTCTGCTGGGTCTATACGAGTTGTTAATATAAGTGGTAGATCCATTTGACCACCGCGTTTATCCGGCACATATGCATGTGAAAAGTTTAGCAAGGCATCCATGAGAAGCATCATTCCATCCTCGTCACCATCGCAGTTACGACGTTTCGCTGCATGATAAAACGGGTGTGCAAAGCAGACTTGTGCATCAGTAAACCCTATTACTCTTGCTGCAACTCCTGCAGAGGTATGTGGTGCAAGACCTACAACTATGTGACCTATTAGATCTTCTATATTTTTGATATTGTAGAATGATCTTGTTTTGTAAAATTTTGTGAGAAGGTCATCGATGAATTTTGATACTTTTACAAAATACTGGGCGCATTCTTTTGAGATTATAACATCTTGCACTTTCAGCTCACATATTTGATCTACATTTTCCAAGGGGTTGCCCTTGTAGTCTTTGGTATATCCCAGTTTTTTTAGTTTTTCAATACTAACACTTATTTCTTTGGGTTTGAAATGTGTTAATGGTGCGTTTGTCATATCAAATCTAACTGTTCCATCTTTGAAAACAAATATCTCATGCTTAGCTCTCAAAAT
>JAGGYP010000039.1 GCA_021162485.1 Thermoplasmata archaeon | reverse complement strand
TTCACTATAAACTTAGAAGCCAAGTATAACGGGTTCACTGTTGACCACCCTCTACCATTTCTATTTTGTTGTCTTTTTGACGACTAAATAAAGAGACGATTTGTTAGATGTTGCTATTACAAATGCTTTTACATATCATATTATTTTCTCTAAAACTCCATGTTAAATAATAATAAATGTATAATAAAATTTATATATTACAAATGATAATTAGTCTATGTAAAACAAAGGGATGATATAAAATGATATCCAAAATAAACCTTAGTAGAAGTTTTATAGCCTGCATACTAGCAACAGTATTAATATTATCATCAATAAACGTAGCAGCACAAGAACTTAGCCAACAAAATTATAACAAGGAAAATAGTAACGATAAACCTTACATAGATGGACCTCAACCCTCTAGACCCTGGCCGCCAGATGATGATGACGAATACGAGAAAAAATACTATGACGTAATAGATGATGATTTTAATTTTCCACCATGTCCACCTCAACCGCCTTACCCACAAACCCCATATATTTCCAAGAAAGTATTTGATACTAAAACACACCAATGGTTAGATCAAACAGATGTTTCTGTAGGCAGTATTGTTAAGTTTAAAATAACAATAAAAGCCACCACAAGATCTTTACATGAAATAAAAGTTGAAGATTGGCTGCCAACTGGAATTGAGTTTCTAAACAGCACACCTAATCCAACTACGATATTTCCATTTTTGCCACCAAAACCTCCATATAAACCATACAAAAATCTCTATACCTATATAACATGGTCTTTTGGTTCATTTGTTCTGAGCCCAGGTAAAAAAGTGGATATAATTATTTTTGGTAAAATTACTAATCTAATTATACCAAAAGTTGAGACCAATGTCCTGAGAAATATTGCCAAAGTTAATGCGAGAACTTATGCTGGAGGATGTAACAACCCCTCATCTATAAGTGGTATTGATGCATGTAGTGTAACAATTTCTACCTGTAACAAAGATTTAAAACTTGAGAAAAAGGTTAGGAAACTTCCCTGTGGTGACTGGAAAGAAAATGTTGAGGCAAATGTTGGAGATGAGATACAATTTAGAATAACCATAACAAACACTGGTTGTGCCTCTCTATCAAACATAGTAATTAGAGATATATTACCCCCGCAACTCTTGTATATAGGCGCTACACCATCTCCAAATATTATCGATGGAAATTTATTAAGCTGGCTGATTAACCTAAACATTGGAGAAACAAAGGACATCTACATAAATGCAGTAGTGAACAGCTCAGCAATACATGGTGTGTCAACACTTGTTGAACAATGGAATTATTCCTTCCAACCCGCTGTAACTCACAATGCTGATGGAAGTAGAATGAGATTTGGCTCATCAGCTGCTGTAGCCGATCTGCTTGGAAATGAAAACCTTGAAACAGTCACAGGAAGCGATGAGGTGACAAACTTCTACCCAGAGCTAGGTAAAAACGCACGTGGCATATGGAGATGTTTTTCTTCAGATGGTAATGTGATATGGGCAAGAGAAACTTTTACTGATGAGGCGCGAAGTTCACCAGCTATAGCAGACATAGATGGTGATGGTGATCTTGAGATAGCTGCAGGTACAACAAGTGGAGTCTACGTTGAGGTTATGGATCAACAGGGTAACTTTATATGGACTTTTCCAAAGATTAAAGATGCCTTCCAAGGTGGATCGTTTGTCTGGCATTCTTCACCTGCCTTAGCTGATGTTGCAGATGGATGTGGGTTAGATGGTCTAGAAGTAATTATAGGAAATAATCCATATAAGAGTGTATGGTGTTTCGATGGGGATAATAGTGATGGAATAGACAATGGTGTAACTGTTCAAGATTCTGATTTTCTATGGGGGCATGGCTCTTTAGGAAATGAAGGAACAGATTGGGATGTAATATGGATATTCAAAACAAGTGGAAGAGTAATTGCATCTCCTGCTGTAGCTGATATTGACAATGATGGATACAAAGAAGTGGTAATTGGTTCATTAGATGGTTGGGTGTATGCTCTGAATGGTGCAACCGGTGCTTTGAAATGGAAATACAAAACAAATGGTCAGGTATTTTCATCTGCTGCTTTAGCTAACCTAGATAATGATCCTCAATTAGAAGTAGTTGTTGGATCTGAAGATGGTTTCTTGTATTGTCTTGACGGAGCTAATGGTGTTCTACAATGGATGTACAAAACAAATGGTGCCATATCTTCCTCACCTTCTATTGGAGATGTAAATGGAGATAGCAAACTTGAGGTAGTTGTGGGATCAAAAGATAGCTATGTTTACTGTTTAAACAATTTAGGTGAATTGTATTGGAAATACAAAACAAATGGTGCCATATTCTCCTCTCCATCTTTCTCTGCAAAATGCTGCTGCTCTCAGTATCAAGAAGATTGGCCTATGTTTAGACATGATATTGCTAGGACAGGTTACTATAATGTAATTAGTCCAGATGGTTTATACGTACTCATAGGCTCTGATGATGGGTATTTGTATATGTTGGATGGCTCTCATGGCAATCTAATTTCTAAATTCCTTACAAAAGGGCCGATTCATACCTCCCCAACTGTTGCCGATATTGATAAAGACGGAAAAAAGGAAGTCTTGTTTTATGATTGGGGTAGACAAAACTCGAAGAAAGGTTATACAGATACCTTCTGGTGCTTAGAAATCTCCAACTGCACCGGGATAAACAAAGTCACCAACTGGGCGTATGTCGACTACAACTGTAACATTCATAAAAAAGACTCTGCTAATATTACCATTAGTGGAAATAACCAATATAATCTAAAGATACAAAAGAAAGTGAAAAGACAACCTTGCGGAAACTGGGTTGAACACGTAACTGTTAATGTTGGTGACACTGTAGAATTCAGAATACAAGTAACAAACACCGGCAATACAGATCTCAACAACATAAGAATAAAAGACATACTACCAACACAACTAAGCTACATAAGCGCAACACCCACACCCAATTCAATAAACAACAACATAATCACATGGTACACCAACTTAAACACTGGGGAAACAAAATACTTCTACATAACAGCCAAAGCAGAGGAAGCAACACAACTAGCTACAAACTGGGGATATACAGATTGGGATTGCTGTATATACGAAAAAGACTCTGCAAATATAACAATAAATCAACTACCGCAACCTAGTTTGAGTGTGGAAAAATATGTTAAATGGGATTGTTCAACACCGTTTATGAAAAATGTCACTGCAGATATAGGAGATTATGTTGTTTTTAAGATATACGCAAACAATACTGGAGAAACTCCGCTGGATATCACTATTAAAGATAAACTACCAATTGGTTTAACCTACGACAACCATGCATATCCAAAAGAACCTGACGATATCGTTTATCCACTAGATGGGACTATCCACTACATATGGCACTTTAACAATGTCCAACCTGGTGGTTCTGTAATGATTACTTTCCATGCTGTAGCAAATGAATGCGGAGAACATTTAAACGTTGTAAATGTAACTGGGAAATTTGGCTGTAACAACAAGGTATATGGAGAAAGCAATGCCACTGTATTTGTAACTTGTGAACCTGGTATTAGAATTACAAAAAAGGTGTGTGACGGCAATAACTGGGCTGACAGCACCATTGTTAATGTTGGTGACAATGTTGAGTTTAAACTAATTATAGAGAACACTGGAAATGTGGATTTAACAAATGTTCAAGTTACAGATACCTTACCAAGCTTTTTGACATATAATTATGATGCCTCAATAACACCATCTTCTGCAGATGATCATCAAATAATATGGAACCTAGGCA
>JAGGYP010000030.1 GCA_021162485.1 Thermoplasmata archaeon | reverse complement strand
ATGTATGCCTAGACTATAGAGAGCGATTATTGTAAACGAGACTATCAAAAAACCTATTGGTATGATTTTAATCCAATGATTAATTCTATAATTCCCGGATTTGTATGATGAAAAAACAAGTATTGGAAGCGAAAACAAGAGGATCAATATAATGATATCAAATAACAAGCTAGGTCCTCTAAAGTATTTAAGAAGAGGCAAGATAAAGAGGCTTACAATTACAATAATTGCTAATATTTTTTGAATAAGTAACCATCTTTTCATATCGAACTTCTCAATTGTTTAAATGTATTTTATGATATATTAAATATTTCTCAAAAAAGAATGGAGATATTTTTACTCTATTTTTTGGTGTAGAAAGCCTAACTGGTATAGTGTCAAAATCATCTGGATTTTCTTTATTAACTACTTTTATTGTCCCTGTGAAATCCTGATTTTTTTCATCTGGCGCAGTAACTCGAACAGTTACGGTTATTGGGTCATCTTCTGGTCTTAGATCATTTCCTTTATTAGGACTAAAACCCCAGATACCCCACTCTGGCCAATCAACAATTTCCCAATCAAGTTCTGAACCTGGTTGACCAATATTTTTAACTTGGAAACTACCATAAACTGTTGAGCCCGGTTCTACATCGCTCCAGCTTAGAAAACCATCGCATGCTAAATCAGGTTTTGCTTTGATAGAAATCTTATGAGTCTTCCATTTGGACTCCATATGGTCTATATCCATCGCTCTAACCTTTATAGTATAGGTGCCAGGTTTTGAGTAAATATGGGATATTTCCACGGTTTCTCCACTTGAACCACCTGTATTTTCTGTTGTGCCATCTCCCCAGTTAATATCATAGGTTAAATGGTCTTTATTTGGATCTATGCTCCTTATATGGAAAACACAAGTTTCCCCAACCGCACCACTATTTGGACCAGTTATTTGGGGTGTAGATGGAGGAGCTATTCCATCTACAATTATATAATCGACTATACCAAAAAAGGTAGAAGTATATTTTCCATCTCCCGCACCCAAGCTCTTTGCTCCAACACATACTATGTTATCACCTTTTTTTGTATCAAAATTAAAGTTTATCGAATATTTTTTTGCATCACCATTTCTTAGAAACTCCATAAGTTCATGAATTAAAGATAAAGCATTCCCAAAAGTGGTGGCCCAATTTATTATCGTACCTATATCCCCCCCTACAGGTGCTCCGAGCAAACCTGCTAAAAATAAAATTAATTCCAAAGCCTCATCTACGTCGAATAAAGGATCTATAGTTTTCCAGTGAGGTTCTCCATTATTATAACAGTATCCGATATCAGTTTCACCCATAGCGAAGACATCAAATTCCCCCTGAACTAATATTATTTCTACTGTAATATTAATATTCTTCTGTCTTCCGGTGTAAAATTTTATCTTTTGCCAAGCTTCAATATATGCGGATCCTCCTATAAAGTCAATGTAGCCTGCGATTACCCCCGATGAAATGTTACAAGAGACTTTTGCAGTTTCCCAGCCATATAAAGTAAACCTTTTTGTATCACAGGAGTGGTATGGATAAGGATAATCCATATTTCCCGTGATATTTAGAGGTCTAAATACAGTACTGGTAATTGACACCTTTACTTCTAGTTTTTCATCTTCCAGATAAGACCAATGGTTATTATTATCTTTAACACTAAAATAGATAGTATGCACCCCTATAGAAAGGCTAGAAGTGCTGTACTCTTTTTTATCACTAAGTTTTCCATCAATACTTGAACTCCAATTATAACCTATTACCCATCCATCCAGATCCCATCCATGACCCTTAAAACTCACTTGCTGACCACCAATAGCAGGGTTTGGCTCAATAGAATCAACATATGGCAGAGGAGTATAACCACCAACAATTATATCATTTGTAGAAATATGATCCTCACCACTGATTGTCAATACAGCATGACCATTAGATACATCACAACAGCGATAATGCATAGACACTCGTGTATCCCCGCTAATTTTATCATTTGGCCCGCTAAACAAGGCATTATTCTTTACATAAACCCAGTTGCCAATAATATGGCTACCATCATATGTAAGATCAACCCTGGGATACATTTCATCTGCATCTGTACCAAGCAGCCAACCACAAAATAGGTTTCTATTATCACTAGAATAGAAAAACCATGGATCCCAATCACCATTGCAATGTGCCTGAGCAGTCATATACACCATGCCATAACCAGCTGAGACATCAGGATATCCAATATCATCCATAAAATCAAAATCACTAGCTCTAACCTGCCAGTAATTCCAATTATCATCCAATCCATTATCATAATCATTAAAAAACAAGTATATGCTTTTACCTCTCTGAAAGGCTAAATACACTATACCATTGCTCTGGTCAATATCAATAGACACACATTTTGAACCACCAAGGTTACAAAACCATGTTATACTCCATTCATCCCCATCCTGATACAAATAAGCAGGTGCATGATCACATTCATAACCTGGATAATCTGTGCTTATTATAGCCGCATATATAACTTTTTTACCAGCATAGCATGCAACACCTGTGCTATCATAAAAATCAAAATTATACTCTGCCCCACTCCAGGGTACTATATGAGCAGTCCAGCTGTCAGGGTTTGTAACATCAGGGATCTTAATATAATAAAAATAATCCTTGTTGGAATGTATAGCTGTTGCATAAAACCTTTTACCAGATCCCCAATAATCAATATCTGGTATACTCTCATCTCCATCCACTGGGAAATACCAGCTCTCCCAACTATTGCTATCCACGGGTTTTCTTGAAACACCTATATCCTTATTACCATCGTGCTCATACTCGTTAACACTTAGATAGTAGCCACCACCTCTCGCTAGAGAGGGATTTCTAACCTTTTCACCATTAATATTACAAACTCTATTCTCATCTATCCTTTTGTATTGGGGTTTTATCTCTTTACATTTCACACCTCTTATGTTTTTAGTTTTTAACCTAAAAGTATAGGTATCCTTATAGGCGGATGTTGAAAAGATTTTTACTAACCTATTTTTAATATTCTTACCACAACTCCCGGATAAAATGTTTCTCCTGATTACAAATCTTTTGACATTACACCTGTTAACCTTCATATTTACTGCTGCGGAGGCAAAGAACATATTCATAATTAACAGCATTATCATTAAACAAACAAGTGTTTTTCTAAAACGCATTTGCACTTCCCCCTAATTAATTTTTTAGCAAATTTATATCACATTTGCAATTTAAATAATTTATGTTATTATAACAACAAAAAATAGGAATAATGTTAATATTTACACAATTTTACTATCAATATCACAAATTTTGTAATCTACCTTATCAGGGTGCGGCTCTAGTGCTCCAGAAGGTGGCTTTTCCATTTAAATCTATGCTGACCTCTTTTTCTCCATCAAACCATGATATACTGCCTTTTACACTTGCCAAGCCTGTTTGCATACCAATATAAGATGGAAACCTCCAGGTTTTTTCACATTTGCCAAGTAAATCAATATATAGGTTTAGCCTCAGATCAACTTTTTCTAGTAAAATTGTGAACTTTTTAGATGCGCTGATTTCAAAACTTGTTGGCATTCTAACAAACATTATTTTTCTTTCTGAGCCAGTGGTTTTCATTTGGAATGTTCTAAACTCGGTTATCTTCTCACCACCGTTATATGAGAGGATGATGCATCCAACAAAGTTAAGCTTAGGGGTTTTAGATGAGATAAACTGTGGAGCAGGATATACCTTATGTAGGTACATATCCCAGCCATTGTCAAAATGTACATAAAAAGTATCCCAACCATTGAGTCTCATAACAGGTGTTAGACCTCTTCTTATATAAAATGGAGTCCAAGAATGTTCATAATATCCTATACCAGAGGCATCGAATGAGACTCCATCTAGTATCACAGTGCCTATTACACTACAAGAAGGCACCATGTACTGTGCGATGTTGCTTTTTTCCATGTTCTCCAGTTTGAACCTATCCATCACGGTCCAAAGTGGGAGAGAGTTAGCAACAAAATCTAAGTCAACAATTATATCATGCTTAGCATCTAGATCATTGTCCTCTATATGAACATGCCAGTAAGGGTAACTTCCCTCGGCCCAGTTGTTATCAAATTTGAGACTAACACCTGGACTACCTGCTGATAGGGTTTTTTTAATTAATCTATCCTTGTTGATTATTCCACCATAGCTGTTACCCTTGTCATCTGTTAGTGAGAGTAGAAATAGATCAGGTTTTAATTTTCCGAATATATCACCATAAGCCATATGTGCAAAACCCACGGTTAGAGACCAGTTTTTAAGCATGCTACTGTTGAATATAACACTGAAAAACCACCATTCTCTACAAACAACTAGTTTTGATTTGAAATGTGCTCCTTCATCTATGGGTTCTACAACTCTTCTTGATGCTGTAATAAAAGATTCTGGAGGAAGGGGTTGAAGATCATGTTTTTCTTCACCCGGGGGTTGAATCTCTTTTTTTTCTTCTTTTTTTTCCCCAATAAATCCCACTCTATAAAAAAACAAACCTGCAACAAGTAGTATTATAACTATAATTAAAGCATCTATCTTCTTAAATTTCATATACCTCACTTTTATACAATACTAT
>JAGGYP010000060.1 GCA_021162485.1 Thermoplasmata archaeon | reverse complement strand
GTAGAGAATGGAAGAATAGCTCGATAAGGCCAATCACCGGGATAGCCAGGCCACATATAATCAGGTTCACATCCATATGGATAAACTGGAAAATCTTGAAAATCAACTACTGCAATCCTCCAATCAGGCACTTTGTTGGAAATTTCATTAACTATCTCTGTAGCTGATGCCTTAACTGCATCAATATCATCCCACATACTGCCAGTGACATCAATGGTGAAGATGAGATCAAGACGTACAGGCGGTTTAACCAAGATAAAACAATGATTTTCGGATACGTTATCCCAATTTTTTGTTTGAGCTTCAGGATCCCAGGTATTGTAAAATCTAAATATATGACTACCTCCAAAATCATACCCAAACACGGCAATTGCATGTCCGGAATGAACATGAAATTTGCATGCCACTTTATAAGAAGTTCCTGGGGATGGTTCATTCCCCGAGGGGGTCCAATCGATATAATAGTTATCACCATCTATGGTCAATGTATAATCGGTTGTTTTTTTATATTCCTGAGTTGCCCCACTCCATGTTTCTGTCTCCCAGTCCCAGGTCAGCAGAAAATCCGGTAACCACTCATTGGTAGCAACTCCATAAATTTCGATTATTCGGTCAACATCTTTATCGATTTGAATTTTGATGGCCTGCTTTAAGTCGTCCCTGCTTCCTTCCCCACGAGTGATAGTAACGACATCTTTAATTTCTGGTTCCTTTTTTGTATTGTAACACAAAATGAGTGGTCTATTTTTATCAATTTCCTCTTTAATTTTATTGTAGTCGAAAGATTTCACCTCACTATTAAATCCATTGTATCCATAGAAAGAGCTTGTTTCTTTTGCGGCTCTCGCAAGTTCTGGAGCGGTGACACCATAGTCACCTGGCCCCTCAGCCGGTATACGCTTATCTGATAGCCTATGACTGTTAATCGTATTAACTATGGTATCAACTAAGTCTCTGGGGGCATATCTCTTAAGAAGATCCCATTCAATGAAGTCTGGTATCCACCAGTGTTCTAGCCAGTCTGGACCACTCCAGGCAAATTCATAAGGCTCATCATAAAGATGCGGAAAACCATGGCTGCCATAATAGTTAAGTACCATAGATAGAGAAGTTGGCCCACATCCGCGATACCAAGTATATCCTTTCTCTCGTTGGTCTGGAAATTGCTCAATTTTATGAGTATCAGAAAAGGTATCATTAAATAACGATAAAACAAAAAACAAAACAATCAGAAAAACACCACTTAATCTATAGAATTTCATTAGTATTTCCTCCTATCTATATAAATACTTATAAATATTTACTCACTCAAAAAATGTTGCCATTGGGCTTCAGCTTCTGATTTTCCCTTGGTTATCCTATTACCTAACACCTTTTGTCTTCTAATTGCCTCTTCTTCAGAAAAAATTCCTATTGGCCTTAAGCTCATTATTAGAGTCCTTCCTTCAGCAAACTGAAACCTTACAAAATAGTTTATGACAGGATCTTCTAAATATAACAACGAATAGGATGTAGGATCAGCACCTATTTTTTTTCTTGCTATAACTCTGCATCTCTCTAGGTTATCAGTAGGTAATTTACTGGCAGAGGACGCCAAAAATGGTGGTAGAGATCTGATTGCACTAATAACAATATAGCCTAAATAATGATTGTCGTTTGCATCTATTACCTTATAACAATGACAAATACACCTTCCATTCAAATCTCGAAATACAATAGGAGACTCGGAAGCAATAATTCCATTTCTAAATTCTTTCTCCATAAGAGAAGCCTTTTGATGTTCTAATTGTTTTTCTGCAACTATTCTAGTGATCTCCTCTGAGATTTCACATGGAGTAGCGATTTCTTGAGAAGGCGATTTCATAGACCAAAGAAGTGCTATACCAATTAAAACTACTATAAGTAGTAGTGGGCTTATTAACTTCCTATACATAATTTTTAACCTCCCATTTTAAATTTCTTGTAATCGACCTTTGTTTTATCAGTGCGAATATAAAATTTCATCTAAACGCGTTCTCTTCAGTCATTATTTTTCCTTCGGAATCAACATATTCCACCCTCCAAACAATCTCTTTTTCAGGAGCCTCTTGCGAAAAAGAATCAGCAAATGAAATTTCAAAACTTTCAGAACTTACCACAATTTCCCTAGGATTTATATTTCCCAAAGAAACTTCCCCTACATTTATGGTGATATTATTTACAGAAGCTACGGTAGCTTTAACATCATAAATCGGCTCAGAACCCGTATTTTCTGCCTTGAGCTTTGCCTTCATCGTAAAAGTTTCACCATTGCTGCTGTTTTCAAGGGGCAGATAAGAAAGTTTAACTACATTCTGATTCTCTTGTCCTTGGGCAAAAAATGGGAAGAAAAAACTTGAGCTGAGTATGAGGCAAAATACACAAATTAAATTAATTAGAACTGTCTTTTTCATCATTTACCTCCTTAATCTTTCTTCGCATGTTAAAAACTTTAATCCTAAATAACCTTCTTCCTCCTCAAAATCCCAATGCCACCTAAGCCAAAACCAATAAGGATAAAAGTTGCAGGTTCAGGGACAGGGGAGATGTTTCCAGATTGAACATCAAGAGAAAGAGGGTTTCCATAAGCATCACCTAAAGAATTAATGATAATTT
>JAGGYP010000020.1 GCA_021162485.1 Thermoplasmata archaeon | reverse complement strand
TTATCATATCGCACGAGAAAGTGATAGACAGATTATAATCCCGTCTAAACTTGCTCATCTTCTATCTAAACTTGGAGCTAATTTAAGTGAAAAGGATACAATATTATTATTTGATAAGGAGACCCCTGATAAAAATAGGAGAAAATGGGAAAAAAATTTAATAGAGATTTTCCGAGAAAGAGATGGAACAATCAAGGGCAAAGAACTGCAGAAAAACCAAGAAAATTATATCTTTTGTTCATCTTTCTATTTACTAAAATATCTTGTAGATGTAAAACCGATGAAGGATAGCCCATATATCATATCTCATTCAGAGCCGTTTGATGAAGAAAGTGAGATAGCAGAAGAAATATTAACTAATTGGATAGACCTATTTGGTTTGAAGAAATACAGGATTCATGTTTCGGGGCATGCCTCTCATTCAGAACTTCTCGATACTATTGAGAAAATACATCCTAAAATTTTAATTCCAGTCCATACAGAACATCCTGAAATGATTAAAAAAGAAGTCGAAAAATTAGGTATAAAAGTTATTTTACCGCAACGTGGGAAAGAAATTTCTACATTTTGAACACTTCAAATCCTATTTTTCCCTTTGTAGATTTTTTACATTCTAAAAATTAAATAGAGATAGCCACCTATAAAAAAATTTATATAAGATATGTATGTTATATATATGTTATATATAACATATATTTGTGGTAAAATGAATGCCTATAAATCTGTTAGCATTGATGAAAAAATTCTAGAAGAAATAAAATCAATTGTTGAAAGTAGAAAATATCTGTATAGATCTGTTAGTGAGTTTGTAAACTCTACCTTGAGAGATAAAATTCTTGAGCTGAGGGAATTACAACTTAAGGAGAGAGAGATTGAATTAATGGAGAAAAATAAAAAGTAAAAATATACTTTCATGGACCCTTTGTAAATATTTAAAGAAAACAAATGTGTGAGGAATAATATGGGATTGAATAAAACTAATGGAAATATGTATCCTTGGGTGACACATACTTGGAACCCTCTCGCTGGAAGATGCCAACATGAGTGTAGCTATTGTTATATGAAAAAAAGCTTCCTTGGCAATCTAAAGAAATATGATGGAAATGTAAGATTGTCTAAAAAGGAAATGCACACAGATCTTGGTTCTGGCAAAATAATTTTTGTAGGCTCTGCAACAGCTATTTTTGGAGAATGGGTTCCAAGCAATCTGATAGAGGAGATACTAGGTTACTGTAGAAAATTCCCCAATACTTATCTATTTCAGAGTAAAAACCCAAGGAGATTCGTCGAGTTTCTCCAATTACTGCCAAAAAACAGTATTATCGGCACAACAATAGAAACTAACAGAAATTACAATATTTCAAAAGCACCTCCACCTGCTCAGAGATACCTAGATTTTCTCGCTATAAACCACCCAAGGAAAATGGTTTCTATTGAACCTATTATGGATTTTGATTTGGAAGAGCTTCTAACATGGATAAAAAAAATCAATCCAATATTTGTTAGCATAGGGGCAGATAGTAAAAACAATGAACTAATAGAACCAAATCCAGACAAAGTAGAGAAATTGATAAAGAGTCTGAGTACGTTTACCGAGGTCAAAGTGAAGAAAAACCTAAGAAGACTTTGCTTGTTTTAGTAAGAGTATATGATAAAGCAAATGAAGCTCAAGATGCAATGGCTCGGAATGGTTAAACATCATGTATCATATAAACCAGAGAGAGTGTCTGTCTCACAAAAAAGAGCCTTAATAAAACTCAGGTAAAAATCTTTGCCCCTTCTTTCTCATCTCACTCATGGTCAAAATAGTATAATTCTTTTTTATCCAGTCTTCTTTAAGTTTCTCAACATAATCGTTAACTCTTTTATACCATTGAAAAATTTTTTTATCATAGGCTGCGAATACAAGATAGTAGATAGGTGAGTTAGTTTTAGTTGACGCTACTAGCTGATAGTTACATAGATAACCCAATTCTTTAAGATTTTTTATGAAAACATTAAGAAGAACTTCATATGTTTTTCTTGACGCACTCTCTTTTAACTCTAATAGCTCTTTTCTTCCAAAATTTGTCCCAAGAAAGGCGTTAATATCATCTACATCTTTTTCAGGCAGCCCCCGTTTAAATGCCATAAGAATCGAATAAAACATAAAATTAATAATTAATTCAGGTTTTCTACCTGTATTTTTATCTGTAAAATTCGCTATTTTTTCAATTGTAGAAAATTTCAGCTGAGAATGATTTTGTGGATCAAGGAGAAAGATAGAAGGTCTGTTTGGTTTTCCTATCTTTTCCAATAATTCCTCACATATAATATTCGCATCTTTACAATAATACCCCCCAACAAAATCCGAAAAATCCCTTTCTTTTATCTTTTCTTTAAGTGATTCTATTTTATTTCTATCGATGTCATTGAAAAAACAACTCAAGTTGTTGAAATTTGCCTCTTTTGCAATTTCCATCAACTTGAAGAAAGGAGGATCCCATACTCTATCTTTTAGATTCTCTGGCAAATATTGCTCTATTTCTTCATTTATTCGGTCACATTTACATTCCCCATCTCCAGCAAATAAATCTATATAGTAAAGCGAATATACATTCCCTCCTTTAAGAACTTGTCTCCAACCACTAGAAAAATAATAAGAGATTATACGATGTTTCAATTTGGTATGGAGATCAACATCCATTCATATCACTTTTTCTTTCTTCTTGTTTCCCAAGCCTTTTTTGCAGCTTCACTTCTTTTTTTCTGTTGAAAATCTATCTACATCTTAATCGCTTCTTCTATAGCCAAGGTAAGATTGCCTTTTTTCATCCCTTTACTTTTAAAGACTTCGCTGCGAAACTCTTCTTCTAACTCATCTGGTAAAATAACCTTTATTGCACCCATTTTATCAATCATTAATAAAATTAGAGGTATATATACTTTTACCCTTAAGGGTAAAATTTATAAACTAATAAGATATATAGGTGTATAAGGGTATAAGTGCCTAAAGGGGTAGCGTCCCTTTAGGCAGGAGACATCCCATGCGGCCAAGCAAGAGAGACATCTCCAGAGATAAAATTGAAAACGCAATTTATAAAACTTTTGAAGAGTTTAAAGAAGAAAAGAGCATATCAGCTGCTGATTTTCTAAACAAATTGGATCTAGAGAATTTGATAGCATTCAAGTATAGAAGCATCAAATTTTCTTATCATTCTCTACTTAAACTATTAATCTTCCAGAAGTTAAAAGGTATAAAATTTCAAACCCAGCTAGAGAGATACCTTAAAAGACATCCATCTGAGAAATTTAAACTGGGCTTCAAGCAGACACCAAATCAGAGAACAATAAGCTATTTCCTAAACCATATCCTAGATAAACAAACCAAGGAAACCATTGATTTCATAGCAAACAAAATCAGGGAAATATCAGAAAAATTCGGCATAATCTTTGATATAGACATCCTTAAACCAGAAAAGCCAAAGAAAAAACTTGCAGATAGGACAATCTATTACAAAAAAGCTGAAAAAACAAGAGAAATATGCAGATTTTTCAAAAGGAGAGTTTCATCATTTCTGAATTTAAATCTCCATCACAATACAGTGTACAGCAAAAACACATTTTTGGATTTGCTAATCCATATGTGTATGACCAATGATTTTGCAGAGAATGGAAGCAAAACATTTATAGAGCAAAGAAAAGCAGGGCCAAATGGAGATACACTGTTGTATCATCTCAAAAACTACCAGAATATAGATCAGCTGCAGAGGATGTTCAAGACAATCTTTGAAGTAATTTTTGAAACTGCCAGAAAATCTAACATGTTTAAAAAACCAGTGGATGTTGCAATAGATTTCACAGAATGGTTTTTCTATGGCGACAAAAATGCTACAATGGTTGCTGAAAAGAAACCAGAGCGTGGAACAACCCACTGTTACAAGTTTGCAACTATAAACATAGTAGAGGGCGATAAAAGATTCACATTGCTTGCATTGCCTGTCGGGCCATTTGATAGAAAAGAGTACATCCTAGAAGAACTCTTAAGATATGCCTCCAGAAGAGTCAAAATAAGAAGACTATATGTTGACAGAGGATTTTTCGACTCAAAATCCATAGAAATATTCAATCAACATAGAATCAAATTTCTCATGCCATGCACAGAAAACCCAAGAATCAAAAACTTACTACAGGTTATGCCACCACCAAAAATAATCAAAGACTACAAGATGGGAGCAACTAGTTTCAACATTGCAATTGTTGAAGATGAACAAAGAATTAAAAGAGCATTTGCCACAAACATAGACTTCAACGAAAATGATGCAAACCTATCAAAATGGCTGTTTGAACTCTATGCTAAGAGATGGGGAATAGAAACCAGCTATAGGGTAAAGAAACATTCTTTCAGGCCTAAAACAACCTCTAAGAACTATCTTATAAGATTGTTCTATTTCCTATTCTCAGCATTGCTCTATAATCTCTGGATCCTTGTTGACATTCTTATTTGTCTTGCAATATTTGGGTTTAAAACCAGTAGGCATGTTTTAACGTCTAAGTATTTTGGAACTATTTTGCTCACTATTGACCCAGGAGGCTAACACATAATGTTCTTCTTTTTCTTTAGATATATAGTTTTCATTTTTTACTTAGAAATGAGTATAGAGGAATCCTCTATTTTACACCTTTAGTCTAGAAATTTTTATCCCATTTTTCGTCATTTTTTAGTAAAAATTATATCATAGCAACTCATTTTTGATATGAAAATCGAAAAAACAGTGGGGGTGTCTGGTACTTTCGGAACTACTGGCTTAATCGAAAAGTTTTTATACTTTCATTTAAATTTAGAATTAGGCGGAGAGATGGGATGTACAAGTAATACTAACTGTTTTAGACCGGGGTGTTGACACCTCCGCCGCCTCCCCCATACACTTTCCATCGAGAGATAACCTTTGTCTAAAAAATTAATTAGACCAACGTTAAATATATATATTAGGAACGTATTAGGTTATATACTAAAATAATTAGAAAATTATAAAATATACTTCCAATCCATCCTAATGATCTTGATATGGGGGAACAAAATTATGAAGGAAACAAATCTATCAGTAGATATCTTCTTCAAAAAAATAATAGAGGATGTTAATACAGAAATTGAAAATAGGATAAATGATCCGATTGTTAAATCTGTTTTAGAAGGTGGCAAAAGGCTAAGACCAATGTTAATGCTGTTGTGTTATCATGCTTGTAATGGAAAAGAAAAAAACAATGGCAATTATAAAAAAGCTTTAGAGGGTGCAGTTAGTGTCGAATTGGCTCATAATGCGTCTTTAGTGCATGATGATATAATAGATAGAGATACTGAACGAAGAGGGAAACCCTCTTTGTATGTTAGAAATGGAGTAGACACAGCTTTGTTAATAGGTCATAAGATGATTGCCGCTGGATTTGATATAGCTTTGAATCATGGACCAGACATTGCAAAGGTATATGTGGATACATGGAACAAGGCATTAAGTGGAGAGATACTTGAAGTAAAAATAAACAACAATGGCAAGGAGGAGTATAGCAAAGAAAATCTTTTGAAAATGTACTACAACATAATAGATCAGAAGACAGCCTCACTTTTCGAATCTGCATGTATGTCGGGTGCTCTTGAAGCAAAGGCATCTTGGGAGATAGCAAAAACATTAGGTCAATATGGTAGGGAAATAGGAATGGCTTATCAACTTGCAGATGACCTTGTAGATCTGGAGAATGGTGAGAGAATAGACTCTGTAATAGGTCCTTTGCTTAAAATGATAGAAGGCAACAATGGAAAAATAACTAATTTTCTACTGAAGAGAAAACTTGTTAAAAATACAGATAAGATTAAAGCAATTTATCTTAACAAAATCAAAGAGCATTTAGACAACGCTGAGAGTATTATAAGAAAAAGCGAGCATATACCAAATAATATTTATAAAAAGTTGTTATTAGAGGCACCACGATATATTGTAAATAGGATGCTTAGAGAGATAAATATAACCATATGAACAAAATTTTTATCCTGGTTACCTTATACTCTTGCTTAGATGAAAAAAGTAACATTAAAAGCAAAGGTTTTTGCTCACATTGAAACATGGCGTCCATATACTGTTTTATGGTGTGGCCTTGTCAGCTTAGCAGGCGCGTGCTTAACCTATGGAGGGTTACCTAATGTTTCTACTGCTATCTTGGTTTTAATTACACCGATACTTGGGTGGATAGCAGCATTGTATGCATCTGATTTTTTTGATCGAAAGTTGGATGCTATACAAAAACCACATAGACCAATACCATCTGGGAGAATAAAACCATATGAAGCAGTTATAGCAGCTATTTCTATAGCTACAATTGGTTTGGTTTTTTCTTTGATTTTGAACGTGTATAACATTCTAATAGCAATCCTAGTTGCTCTAAGTGTTATCTCATATGCAAGATTTTCAAAATCTCATGGCATACTAGGCAATTTGAATAGAGGTTTTATAATATGGCTTGCTTTTTTATTTGGTGCTTTGTCGGTTCATAGAGAAATAACCATGGGCG
>JAGGYP010000094.1 GCA_021162485.1 Thermoplasmata archaeon | reverse complement strand
TTTTACCATCAGCTTTGGTCATTATTGCTCCTTCAACTTCAACAAATCCTCGTTTAACATCAACCTTTACAACCTTGTTTACATGACCCTTAAATATGCCTCTCATAATTTTTACAGTATCTCCCTTAATCACAGGTAAGCTTCTTCTATCATATTTCAACAGTAGAGACTCGTCGAGATGCGCAGCTAACCATTTTCTTCTCATGTGAAGTGGTGCATTGAATAGCATCTTTCTTTGTTTTCTCGGTTGAGCTGATACCATTTTATCTCCTTCCTAACTTAAAATTTCTCCTTATTTTACCTCATTTTTTAAATTTTTTTCATACTATCATAGAGGCTGCAGCAGCAATTCGTGGCCATCTTTCCGCTGCCTCCAAGGCAACAGGTCCTTTTATCATAGATCCTTTCATATCTCCCTCGGGTGTTACGATTACAGCAGCGTTGTCTTCAAATTGCACCATGGTTCCATCAGGCCTTCTAAATGGCCTTCTCTGCCTTACTATAACTGCTCTGAACAACTGCCTTTTCATCTCAGGTGTTCCTTTTTTAACACTTACTACCACCATATCACCTATACCAGCAGCTGGATATCTTCTATGAACTCCTTTTATATTTGGTGTCATGACTATTTCAACGATTTTTGCGCCAGTATTGTCGACGCAGTTTAAACGTGCACCAACAGGTAAGCCTCGCTTTGCTCTACCTGGCATTCCTTTCATATTTCATCGTTCTCCATTTATTTTTTCTCTTGAATCCTTTCTACAACAACAAATGATACAGTTTTACTTAGAGGGCGACATTCAGCGATTTTAACCTTATCTCCTACGTCTACTTTTATGCAAGGTGGACAGTGAGCAAAATATTTTGAAATTCTCTTTTCATATCTTTCATATTTTGGGATATAATGGAGATGCTCTCTCTTTACAACTATAGTTCCTTGCATTTTAGTAGATGCTACTTCTCCTACTAACAACTGCCCTCTAACTGGAAGAGTCCCATGGAAGGGACAATTTTTATCCTCACATGTCTCAGATGGAGGTACAACATCTATACCAATGTTTCTTGCTTCTTTTTTCTTTGCCATCTTTATTTTATCTCCTATTTAGCTTTTTTAACTCTATCCTCAGGTCTATATTTCAATCTTGATCCTGATATCAGGAATTTTTTCCCTTTATATTCGAATTCAAATTTTGCAATATCTTTTGCGATTCTTTTTATTCCTCTTTCTGTCTCGATGAGGAAGGTATTTTTTGTTTCATCTATTACTGTTCCTGTAATATTTTCTAATGTTTTATCAGTACATTCCTTAACTGTTACTTTTAGTCCTATTAACTCATCTTTTACCAGCAATTTTTCCTCTGATAAGCTGTGCATATCAAGTTACCACCTTGGCAATGGTGAGTTTATTCTAAGGATTCCACTCGAAAGCCCATTTTTTCTAATATTTCTTTAGCTTTAACTCGATGATCTCCTTGTAACTCTATTATTCCATCTTTTACTGTCCCACCACATGCACAGGCTGATTTGAGTTTGCTAACAAGCGAATGGAGATCTACTTCATTTGGGTTTAATCCCTCTATGAGTGTCATCATTTTCCCATATCTACGCCTGTCGAGTTTTATTGTGATCTTTTGTTGTTCTCTGACCAGTTCTTCACAGACACAAAGTTCCTTTGGCAGACCGCAAACTTCGCAAATGTCACTCATTTGATTTCTCCTTCCTCCCGCATGATAGTAAGCAATCTAGCAATGGATGTTCGTAGTTGACGGATCTTCCCGGGAGATGGTGGAGAGCCACCCATTGCTGATACTCCTCTCTCATGCATGAGTTCCTCTTTCAATTCTTTTAATTTCTCTTTTCTCTCTTCAGATGTAAGTTGCCTTATATCCTTAGCTTTCAAAATATTTCCTATTTTTACTTCACCTCCTTAATTATTTTCCCAAGTTTTTCTTTCAAAGTTTTAGCTACTTTTTCATTTATCCCTTCAATTGATGCTATTTCTTCTACACTCATATCATATAGTTCTTCTATGGTTTCAATACCTGCTTTTTCGAGTTTTTTCACCACGGATGGACCAAGTTCTTTTACATCTGATAATTTTGTTCCAGCTGGTTTCTTTTCTTCTTTCTTTTCTTCAACTTTTGTTTCCTCAATTGTTTTAATATGAATTTCATCTGGTAATTTTGCATCAGGTTTCATAATCCTAACTTTTACACCAAGTATGCCTGGTTTCAATTTTGCAACTGCATAACCTTCATCCATGACCTCTTTTACTGTCTCTCCACAGTATTTTATATGACCTTCTGTGAATTTCTCTGTTCTGTGTCTTTCTCCAGTTAGTTTACCAGAGATTATTACTTGGCAACCCTTTGCACCAGCGTCCATTATTCTTTTTACAGTTGCATGCCCAGCTCTTCTGAAATGCCATCCTCTTTCTAGGGCTTCTGCGAGTTTCTCTGCCATTATTTGCGCGTTTAAGGCTGCATTGCTTCCGACTTCTTGGATTTCAATTTGCGGGTTGTCAAGTTCGAATTTTTCAATCAATTCTTTGCTAAGTTTGTTTATGTTTGCTCCACCTCTTCCTATGACCAGGCCAGGTCTTTCTACGAGCATGCTTAATCTGGTTCCCATTGGTGTTCTTTGAATATCTAATCCGCCGAATCCTGCACCTTCGATTTCTTTCATTATAAACTCTTTTACTAGCATTCTTTTCACTTTTTCTTTGATAAACTTTCTCTCTGCTACCATTATTCCTCCTCCTCAATCTCTTGCAATATTACTTCCACATTTGTAGTCTGCTCATTATTTGCCGTGGCTCTTCCATGCGCCCTTGGGATAATTCCTTCGATTTTTCTACCCTTATAGGTGGAAATATGAGATATGATGAGATTTTCCACATCCAAACCTTTATACTCTGCATTGTTCTCTGCATTTTTTATTACACCGAGTATACACTCTGCAACTTTCTTTGGATACCCTCCTGCTCCAATGCGTCCTTTTTTATGAGCACATTTTCTTTTGTATCTGTAGAATTTTATCGATCTTTTTAATGCTATTACATCTTCTAGCAATTTCTTTGCTTCCTGAAGTTTCATACCTCTTATAGCCTTAGCTATGTTATAGGAGTCTTTTGGCGAGCATTGCAACTCGAAACCGTATGCCTTAGCGCTTTTTTCAGGGTCTATTTCCATTGAATATCTTCTCAATTTTATATCACCACTTTAACTTTATTTCAATGGCATATATTTAGATGAACGTGTTGCTCCAACACCAGGTGCACTGTGAACTACTCTCTTTCTTGTAAGAGCAAATTCACCAAGGTAATGACCTATCATTTCAGGCTTGATTTCAACATGGATAAACTCTTTGCCATTATGAACCCCAATCTTATGACCTACAAATTCTGGCAGTATTATCATATCCCTACAATGTGTTTTTATCAACTTGCCTTTATCTACTTTTCTAATATCTCTTAACAGTTTTTCTTGTCTTGGAGTTAAACCTCTTTTCAAAGTTCTTCTTGCCCTTGCAGGTAGATATTTTAACAAGTCTTCTATCGTTAAGCTTTTTAGTTCCTCTAGAGTTAAACCTCTATATCTAAACTCTCGACTGATTACCTCCATTTTTCTCTTTTCTTTTCGCTTCCTTTTTGCTCTACTAATCCTTTTTTTCTCTTCCTCAACCATGTTATCTACCTTCTACCAGTTTTTCTCGCAGATATACTTCCAACTTTTCTTCCTGGAGGAGCACCTCTCCTGACAGTTTTAGGTCTACCAACATGCTGGTGTGATCCTCCTCCATGAGGATGTGATACAGGGTTCATAGCAACGCCTCTCACTACAGGGTGAACTTTTCCTCTTGCTCTCATGGCAATATGCTTTATACCAGCTTTTACAAATGGCTTATCAATTCTGCCTGCACCTGCTATTATACCAATGGTTGCTCTACATGAAGAATTAAGGGTTTTAAATTTACCAGATGGAAGTTTGACAACTGTTTTACCTTTGTCATGAGAAATTATGGTTGCATATGCGCCACTGCTTCTTACTAACTTGCCGCCATCACCAGGTGATAATTCTATGTTACATACAGTGAACCCCTCTGGTATACTTGCAAGTGGTAAAACATTACCAATTTTGAAATCTTTCTCCTCTGTAAATCTTATGATATCGCCTACTTTCAAACCCTCAGTGGCAAGCAAATAAGTATCCTTTCCATCTTCCAACTTTATCTTAGCTAAAGGTGCAGTATGTCCAGGGTCATGGATAATATCCTCTACCACACCCTTCAATTCTCCTTGAATCTCATATTTTACATCTGCCTTATACCGATGAGAGGGTGCTCTAAATACGCTGGTTCCGCGACCTTTCCTTTGTGATAAAATTCTCTTACCCATATATCCTCACTTCTTTAGAATATTCCAATTCTCATGCCTATATCCTCTGCTTTGTATTCTGGTATCAAGGTTACTACAGCGTGTTTGCCATATTTTGTTATTCTGGTGTTTACCTTTTTTACTTTCACATTAAACATTTTTTCTATTGCTTTTTTGATTTCGTTTTTATTTGCTGTTCTTTTAACTATAAACTCTAGAGCGTTTTCCTTCTCAATTTTAGACATGCTTTTTTCTGTTACATATGGATGTAATATTATTTCATATGGATCTGTTACCATCCTATTTACTACCTCCAATCTGCTTTAATGCTTCCTCTGTAAATATGGTGAGTCTACCAGGGTTGCCACCAGGGGCTAAATATTCTATATTTATCTGGTTGGGTGTTATAACATCTAGACCTGGTAGATTTGCTGCGCTTTTATGGATATCTCCTCTGCTTGAGACTATTAATATAGATTTTGGTATCTTGTATTTCCTGCCTCTTCTTTTTCCTTTACCAGCTCTTATATGCTTGCCTCTTTCTGCTCTTTCTATATCCTCATACACTCTTAGTTTTTTTAGAACTTCTACTAATTCCTTTGTTTTTTTAATATCCTTAAACCTATCCTCTACAACTATTGGCAATGTGATTTTTTCATCAAACTCATGACCTCTTTGCTTGACTATTTCCTTGTTTGTTAGTGCTGAGAGAGCTGATTTTATTGCCATTTGTTTTTCTTTTTTGTTTATTTTTTCTTTCCAGTTCTTTTCAGCTTTTGGTGGATGTGCTCTCCTACCTCCAACAGTTCCTGGTGCAAGCGCTGCTCTCCTGCTTCCCACCTGTGTTAATCGTGGTACTCTGGATACACCTAGACCTTTACCTGCTGATGCTGTTGCATGCCTCTTTCCTGCTAGAGGATCTGCACCGTAGGGTTGGCGTTTATTTGCTCTTAAAACATCAAATGCTTTTTTTATAATGTCAATTCGGATAGGGTAGTTGAATATTTCTGGTAGATCGATTTTGTTTTTGACTTCTCCATTTAAATCATAAATATTTACTTTCATGCCTATACCCCTTGTTTACTCGAGGTTGATATATATGTCAGCTCTGGTTTCTCTACCTTTATTCCTCTTCTATATCTTATTGCCTCTCTGAGGCAGATTAATCTTTTTGTTGGTCCTGGAATTGAACCATGTATCAATATGTAATTGTTCCTGATCACGCCATAATGCGGGAAGCCACCCGCTGGTGTTATTTCTTCTCCATTTTCACCTATTTTTAATATACGCTTATTGAATTCTGTTCTTTGGTGGTATCCCATCTGACCAGCTTGTGGGACAGTGGATTGGACCCAGTTTGGATGCCAGGACCCAGCGGTTCCTATCTTTCTTCTATGTTTTGAATCTTTGTGATGTAATAATTTTACTCCCCATCTTTTAACAGCGCCTTGGAAACCTTTACCTTTTGTAACTGCTATAACATCGATCATATCTCCCTCGTTTAGAGCTTCGTTTATCTTTACCTCTTTCCCCAGTATTTGTTTTGCATATTCTATCTGCTCCTCCAGCGTACCACCGTCTATTCTAATCTCTATTATCTCTGGTTTCTTCTTTGGTACTCCTGTTACAGTTTTTGGTTGAGTATATGCAAGTACTCTAACCTCATCTGCCTCTTTTAGTTTATCCCAGTCTTTCTTTGTTTCTTTTTTTGGTAAAGGCAATCTTTTTTTAAGCTCAGGATCTATTTTATCAGCCCAAATCTCTGTTAATGTTTGTAACCCATAAGCAGTATCTTTGTATCCTCTTATTGCCACTATTTTTATTGGAGGAACCTCAACTACTGAGACTGGCACCATGACTTCTTTACCAGAGGTTGTAGAAGTTGGTCTATAATCTATTACAAAAACATGTGTCATACCTGCCTTATAACCAGCGAATCCTTGCAGTTTGGGTTTCTCAGCACTGGTTTCTGGCCAGTTTTTGATATGTGGAACCTCTGATCTAGCACGTTTTCGGGGAGAATACCCCATTGATCCTCTTCTTGGTCGATGTCTTTTGGCCATAGTATTATCTCCTTTTGAATTTTTTATTTGAAGTCTCTTTTTTTGCCTTGTCTAAACCGTGACACTTAATCAGGCAATCAAAAGTTTTTAGTTATCATGATTGCCTGATTACTGGGACATCCAAATTTTTAGATGTTGCCCAGTTTTCAAGTGTCTGGTTATAGACAGGATGTGAGAAAAGGATAATTAAGTTTAGTATTTAAAACTTACCCTTATCTTTTCTAAAAAATGTGCTGAATATTTTTCTAGAGGTCATAAAAAGGCACAATATCACAGCAGGTGCAAGGCTGGCACATTGTTTTGAACTTCAAAGTCGTTAGACCATTATTTTCTAATATAGTTTTGAGTTTTTTAGATAAATATACCATATAGTCTTTGGAAGGAAGAGAATCTATCTTTTTACCTATGGCTTTTTCAATTTTTGTTTTATTTTGATCATTTATTCTGACTAATCTAAGATTTGGTACCACTCCTTTCTCTGCAAGTAACTCTAGGCTGGATAAAATATCAACTGTTTTTTCACCTAACCCATAGATTATATTAGAAGTTACTCTATTCTTACCAAAGATTTCGACTGCATAATCAAGCAAATCAAGGATTCTCTCATATTTCATACTTGGGCAAATTTTTTTAAAAAACTCTTTGCTAGATGCTTGAACATTTATCTTGATTTCATCTGCACCAGCGTCTTTAAGTTGGAGAATATCATTTTTTTCCTCAACATAGGGTTCAACACCAATTGGTATATGAGGTAGCATCCTTCTGATGTTTTTTACAATATATGCCATTCTTTTGATAATCGTCTGGTTATCTGGGTACATCCCACTTGTTATAGCTACTGCTTTAAAATCTTTCCTTTCTGAAACTTTTAATATGAGATTAACAAATTTATCATCATTATAGTTACCAAGAAACGAGGATTTGGTTAGCCTTGCATTGTTACAAAACACACAACTATGGATACATCTATCCTCTATGTTGATAAAAGCCTGTTCAGGCGCATGAAACAATATTGGAATTACATCAACGTTTTTAACAAAGATATCGCCAGATGCAGTAACGATTTGAAAAGAGTTTTCACTTCTAATTAAAACAAATTTTGCATCTTTACTTACTCTCAGTTTAACTCGATGCTTATCCCCTAGTTTTAAAGCTATTGTTTTTTCCCATGAACTCGGCCCTGAGGTGGATCTCTCCAAAGGAACGTCTATGTTACAGTCTAACCTTATTTTTCCGTGTCTGATTAACTCTGCCTTTTTATAAACTAACATGTAATCACTCAAAATATCTTTGGTATTAATC
>JAGGYP010000053.1 GCA_021162485.1 Thermoplasmata archaeon | reverse complement strand
TGCCATCCGGGTCCTCGATGAGGTTCATGAAAACAAGTGTTGCCACCTCTAGCCCATCTACTAGTACTTCAAAACAGGGTCCTGCGTTTCCACCACCATACCATGTTTGTTCTTTATAGTTTATCTTTTTCTCTGGTATACCTAAAGCTTTGGTGAGAAAGTCATGACAGTATCTTGTTGTTTCTTCTGTCCAGTATATTTTTTCATCTTTGCTGTTGAATGCATGATGACCCATCATTTCAAATATTGTTAAATGTCTGCCAGATACACCGATCTCCTCTAGGTCGTTTAATCTGATACTTGGTTGTGATATTACCAGTGGGTTGGCAGGTGGTTTAACTTCTCCAGAGGTTACATGGGGTTGAAAATCAGCTATTGAAGCTATGGTTAAGTATATATCTTCTCGCCATCTGGCAACAACTGGGTACCTATTTAATCTCACATGTCCATTTTTCTCAAAAAATGATAAAAAGGCTTCTCTCATTTGGGAAATGTTAAATCTTTTTTTAGTCGGTGGGTTTTTTATAAAAGTATAACTAACACAGGGTTGGTCGCCACATAGTTTTGCATCTTTATCTAGAGTCCAGAAATATTCTTTGCAATTGCTGCATTTTTTTCTAACATATCCTTTTTCTTTGAAAAATTCTAGGTTAAGTTCTTTTTCAAATATTTCCTGCATTTTTTGTTCTCCCTGGTTTCTATATGGAAATGTAAAAAAGGTTTATAAATGGTATCTATATCTGATTTGATGGAAGGGGTTAAAAGTTAAATGCTTGGGTATCTTGTAGCAAGGTTAGGGTTTTTGATTATAACAGCACTTCTTCTATTGATTGGAGTTTATTTTCTTTATCTTTTTTTTACAAAGGCTTTTAGGGAGATGGGTTTTGATTCTGGTGAGGCTTTTCTTATACTTTTTGCCTCCTACATATTTGGGTTTAACGTCTTTAACATCTATCTTTTTACATATAACAGCTGGGATATAGAGATAAACATAGGAGGAGCTTTGATTCCTATTCTTCTGAGCTTGTATTTAACAGTGAAAAAAAGGATTCCATTGTCTAAAGTGATTGTGGGTATACTTGTTGTGTCTATAGTAACATATCTTGTAAGTTACCCTGACCCGAGCGAGGGTATAGTTTCGCCTTTTCCACTTTGGCTTCTACCCGCGGTGGCAGCTAGTTTATCCTCAGCTGTACTATCATATACAAACTATAGAAAGGCAGCTCCCTTGGCTTATATCTCTGGTGTTATAGGCGTGCTAGTGGGTGCGGATGTCCTGCATCTCATGGAGCTTTTATCGTATAAGCCTCCGCAGTTTGCTGCTGCAGCAATAGGTGGAGCTAGTGTGTTTGATATGGTTTTTTTAACAGGAATACTTGCTGTTATTATCGATAGTGTTTTAATGTTTGGACAGAGAAGAAAAGATAGAAGGGTTTATTATTACTGATTATATGGATTTTAGCATGTGTTCTTCTATGGTTGCTACGGCAGAGCCTTTCTCAAATTTCCATCCTGCCTTGGCAAATGCAACTTCTAATGCGCCAAATGCTGCAAGGATTTCTCTAAATTGAACTAAGCCCATGTGACCTATTCTAAAGAATTCTCCCTTGTGTGGTGCTTGCGAGCCTGCTAATATTATGCCAAATTCTTTTTTGATAAATCCTCTTATGTCCTTGTCTTCTATTCCCTTTGGGTATTTTATCGCGGTAACAGTGTTTGATGCATATTTTTTATCTGGTAGAAGTTCTAGGTTCATTGCCTCTGCTGCTGCTCTGCAGGCTTCTGCGATTTTAGCTGTTCTTTTTATTCTGTTTTCCAGACCTTCCTCTTTTAGGATTCTTAGTGCTTCAAGTAGTGCTAGGTGTAAATGTACAGATGGTGTGTATGGTGTCTGTCCATCTCTTAGTTTCTCTACATGTTTCTTCAAGTTCAGATAATATGTTTTCTTCTCATGCATTGCCTCTAAGGCTTTTTCTGATACTGAGAGTAATGCTAAGCCTGCTGGTGCTGCTATGCATTTTTGTGAACCAGTTATACAGATGTCGATTTTTAGCTTATCAACTGGTACATCTATTCCTCCAACACTGGTTATTCCATCTACAACAAGCAATGCACCATGTTTTTGACAAATCTTTGATATCTCTGGTAAAGGATTTGTTAAACCTGTGCTGGTCTCGTTGTGAGTGAAAGCCACTACCTTGATATCCTCTTTAGATAATACTTCTTCTATTTGACCAAGATCTGGTGGTGAACCCCATGGATATGTTAATTCTATACATTCTCCATACAGTTTTGCAAGCTGCCCCATTCTTTCTCCAAATTTACCACCGTTTATAGTCAGTGCTTTTTCACCTTTGTTCAAAAGGTTTGCCATTGCAGCATCCATACCAGCTGTTCCTGAGCCTGTAAGTATTGCGACATCATTTTTTGTTTGGAAAAGATACTGTGTAAGCTCTCTTAGTTCTTTGTTAACCTCTGTAAACTCTGGACTTCTATGACCAAGAGATGGTGTGTTCATAGCCTTCAACACTCGCGGGTGTATTTTGACTGGTCCTGCTAACAGGAATATATTATCTTGTGGGTCAAATACCATTTCTATTAACTCCTCCTAAATCTTCTCGGGTAAGAATATGAATATAGAACTAGCATTTAAATAATTCGGATAATGCTAGGTGTCTAAGAATGCTTTTTAAAAAATGAAAATTTTAACCTATGAGATCCTTCTGTTGTGAACTCCATTCTTTGTTGGAGGTTTTTTTAATCCATTCTACATATTTTTCTATAAAT
>JAGGYP010000002.1 GCA_021162485.1 Thermoplasmata archaeon | reverse complement strand
GAATATACCCTACCTTCTAATACTTTTCTATTTTTTAAACAATTTTTCCAAATGCTACTGTTCCAGATATTTTTTCAATCCTGATTTTTACTGTCGAACCCTTGACTGCTCCTGGGACATAGATGATATACTTGCCATAAAAAGCGGCACCATCTCCTCTTTTCCCAATGTCTTTTATTGTGACCTCATATTCTTTTCCCTCTTCTAAAGTCTCTATAGGTTCTTGTGCAATCTTTTTCTTTCTAACCCTAACGGGTCTAAATGCGCCACATGCATCGCATCTCAGTAAAACAGTCCTGCCTTCTTTAACAAGATGTGTATCTGGTCTTCCACACTCTTCACATATTACATATGTTTCAACATAATCATTTATCTTTTTTTGGATCTGATGCTCTGGTATATTGCCCTGGAAAACAGCTCTGTTTCCAACTTTTTCTCCAGCTGTGCCTAACTCTCTGAGAAGATATTTCATCACATGATCAGCGTCTCTATTTATTGTATCTACGATCTTGTCAAAGTTTTTTATAATAGTTGTTCTCCCCTCGTAGATTATCTCAGCTTTTGGAACCTCGAATCTACTGGATTTATCTGTTTTTGTAGATACATTTTGAATTAGCTGCTTTAACAGGTTTTTGTAATTATAATCAGATTTTGACATTTTTTCACGTTTTGCATATATACCATAGATATCTAAAAATGTTGCGATGTTTCAGGTTCTTGAGAAGATCATTGGGCCTATCTTTATTCCAATCACGAGTTTGCCTTCTTTCAGTGCCTTTTCAGCTATGTCCTCTCTTCTGGTATAAATTTTTTTATCTCCATCCATCCAATGCCAAACAAATTCACTCATAATGTTTGCCTCTCCCCACTTTATAATTTCTGCTTGCAAAGCAAATGTTGTTTAAAAGTTTTTCTAAATTTAAAATCACAGATACATTTATATAAAATTAGAATATTATAATATTTGATGATAAATATTAATAAGATGTCATTTGTTATTTTGTCCTCCCTAATTTTGCTTTCTTTACCGCTTTCCAGCGGACTTGTTTTTAAAAATGTGAGGGAAGTTGAAACGTTTAAAAACAAAGCAGCTATCTGCACGATTTTTTATTTAGACGATGGTAGAAGCATAAAAACTGTTAGATTTGTTGACAAGAAAGATGCTCTTCTCATAGCAGATGAGTTAAACAGCAGTGTAAATTTGCTGGAGAAACAATTTAAAGTATTATGTAGGAATGGGTTGACAAGGGGAAATATTTCCCTTGAAAATCTAGAGATGAGGTACAGAAGCTTAGAGAAACTTGATATAAGAAATCTGATGGAGTTGGTGGAGAAAAAAGCTCAACTCTCGTCAAAGATTTTAATGTCAAAAGAAAATCCTTTTAGTAAAATTAAACTACTCGCATATGGTTGTGTTGGCAGGATAGGATTTACAACTCGTCTTCCATTGTATGGTAGATTTGGTCAACCCCTGCCAGGTTTATCTATTGTGGTTGGGACTCATTCACTAATACCTGGTCTAGGTGTAGATTTATCACTTCTAAACCTAGGCGTATTCCTGGGCGATTTTAGCTCCAGTGTTTCAGGCAAAGAGTACTCTGGCGTTGGTCTCTGGGGATTAACCTTTGGTTTCACAGGGTGGATGACCTTTATCATATTCCCTGGCGTTTACACTTATATATGGGCTACTGGCTATTATGCTTTTAACATTTGGTTTGGATTATTTTTTGATAAAAGTGATAATCTTTTTTAGTAAACTATTAAAATAATATCGTATTACCAGAAAAGCAAATATATTAGATTATTTATGCATAAAACCTGTAAGGAGGTAATACAAGTTAATGGTTGAGTTCAAAGTTGTTGTGAACAATCCAAAAGACGGAAAATCCTATAACGTACAGGTCACAGGACATCATGCAAACTCTCTTATCGGTAAAAAGATAGGGGATGAGGTAGATGGCATATTTGTTTCTTTGCCTGGGTATAAGCTTCAAATAACAGGTGGCACAGATAAGGATGGCTTCCCCATGAGACCAGATCTGCCAGGTATGGTTAGAAAGAGATTGTTACTTACAAAAGGAGTTGGTTTTAAACCCAAGGAAAAGGGTTTGAGGAGAAGAAAAACAGTCCATGGAAACACAGTTTCTCAAAATATTGTGCAGATTAATATGAAAATCACTAAACAGGGACCAAGAGCTATAGAAGAATTACTTGCTTTGCAAAAGAAAGAAGAAAAAACCACAGGGGAAAAAGAGGAAGCTAAAGAAGAAAAAGCAGAGGAGAAACCAGAAAAAAAGGAAGAAATTAAAGAAGAAAAGAAGGTGGAGGGAAACTAGAAGTTAATGTCCAAAATGCCTCAACCTCCTGAAGTAAACATCGGAATGATTGGTCATGTAGATCATGGTAAAACAACTTTGACACAGAGATTAACCGGGAAATGGACAGATGAACACTCTGAGGAAATAAAAAGAGGTATTTCCATAAAGCTGGGTTATGCCGATGCTGCTTTTTATAAATGCCCCAAATGTGACGAGCCAGATTGTTACACAACCAAGGAAACCTGTCCCAGATGTGGAAGCAAAACAGAACTTCTCAGAGTGGTATCTTTTGTGGATGCTCCAGGACATGAGACATTAATGGCAATAATGCTCTCAGGCGCCTCGATAATGGATGGAGCAGTATTAGTTATAGCTGCTAATGAACCTTGTCCACAACCACAAACAAAAGAACATTTGACCGCTTTAGATATCGTGGGTGTTAAAAACATAGTTATTGTACAAAACAAAGTTGATTTAGTAAGTGAAAAAAACGCGGTTAAAAATTATGAAGAAATTCTAGAATTCGTCAAAGGAACATGCGCAGAAGGCGCTCCAATAATCCCAATTAGTGCCCACCATGATATAAACATTGGTGTTTTAATAAAGGCTATACAGGAAAAAATCCCCACTCCAAAAAGAGATGAAAACAAACCACCCTTACTTTATACAGCAAGAAGCTTTGATATCAACAAACCAGGATGCAGAGCCGAGGAGTTAAAAGGCGGTGTAATCGGTGGATCACTCATCCAGGGCATATTAAAAGTTGGTGAAGAAATAGAGATATCACCTGGTAGAAAGATAGAAAAAGAAGGAAAAGTACACTGGGAGAACATAAAAACCAAGGTTACTTCTCTAATCACAGGTGGGAATAGTGTAAAAGAAGCTAGACCAGGTGGTTTGTTGGCGATAGGAACTCTTCTAGATCCATCAAAAACAAAATCCGATTCCCTAGCTGGTAAAGTCGCGGGTAAACCTGGTCTATTACCACCCATGTTAAAAGAGTTGGATATAGAAGTTTCGCTTTTAGAAAGAGTTGTAGGAACCATGGAAGAAATAAAAGTTGAACCAATAAAAGCCAATGAACCTCTCATGTTAACCGTCGGGACAGCTACTACTGCCGGCATTGTAAAAGAAGCATATAATAATTTCATCAGAGTAAAACTAAAAATACCTGTCTGTGCCAGCAAAGGTCAAAGAATCGCAATTAGTAGAAGGGTATCTGCAAGATGGAGGCTAATAGGTTACGGAAACATAAAATAAAAGTAATATTCGATACCAGTGCACTATTAACACCTTTCGAATTTTCCATCAACATAGACATTGAGTTAGAAAAACTACTGGGCTCTTTTGACGCATTTGTACCCCTATGTGTTATAGAAGAATTAAAGATTCTGGCAGAGAAATCTAGTGGCAAAAGAAAAAGAAATGCAACAGCTGCATTAAAATTAGCTGAAAAATATCAAACAATCAATTGCAAATATGGAGAGACAGATGAGGCTTTGGTTGAGATAGCAAAAAAATTTTCTAGAGCCGTTGTTGTAACCAATGATATACAACTTATGAAGAAACTAAGATCAGAAAATATTCCAGTTGTACATTTACGTGGTAGAAACAGACTTGTTTTAGAGGGAGAGCTACGCTAAAATTACAATCCACTACCTCATTTTTCTAATTTTCACTCTTCGAATATGCGTTTTATCATCCAATCTGGGTCAAAAGGAATCTGATCCTCGTAACCTTGACCTACTCCTATAAAAAGCAATGGTTTACCAATAGTATAAGCAATGGATAAAGCACTGCCACCTTTTGCATCCGCATCAACCTTTGTTAGTATAATACCATCTATGCCAACTGTCTCATCAAAACGTTTCGCCTGCTCCACTGCATCATTTCCAGAGAGTGCATCGCCAACAAATATTATCATATCAGGTTTAGCAACTCTCTTAATCTTAGACATCTCATCCATGAGATTAATATTCGTCTGCATTCTACCAGCGGTATCAATCAAAACAACATCCTTGTGTTTTGCCCTCGCATGCTCTATAGCATCATAAGCAACAGCAGCAGGATCAGCGCCAAAATCATGTTTAATCAGTTTGACATCAATTTTTTTTGCATGCTCCTCAAGCTGCTGAATTGCACCTGCCCTAAACGTATCAGCTGCTGCTATCACCGGTGCCTTCCCCATTTTTTTAAGTTGATAAGCCATTTTTGCTATAGCTGTGGTTTTACCACTACCGTTTACACCAACAAACATTATAACAAAAGGCTTTTTCGAGGGTTTATCTATATAATCATAAAGATTTATTCTGTCCACGTTGAGTACGTTAGCTATTGCCTCCCTCAGAACATCTTTTACCAAGTTTTTAACATCCTTCTTATCTGTTCTTAAATCTTTTAGCTCCTCCTTAATATTATTTTTTATAGATTCAACAACAGAAAGGGCAACATCTGATTCTAACAAACCCAGCTCCAAATCCCACAGAAGCTCATCTAATTTTTCTTCGCTGATCCTAACACCAGTTTTCTTCTTTTTTTCTATTTTCTTCTCCACTAGCTTTCTAGTTTCAACTTCTCTTTTTATTTCCTCCTCTATCTTTTTTTCTAAAGTTTTTTCCTCTATCTTTTTTTCCTCTTCTTCTTTTTTCAACTCGGTTTCTAACTCTGATTCAAGTTGTTCCTCAAACTTTTTTATTTTTTTCTTCAAAAACTTGAACATTTTTGGCACCAAAAACTTATTTTTTCATCATATCCTGAACCTTTTCAGATATCTGGGTTGCAGCCTCCTCAAGTTTTTGAGTTGTCTCAACAACTTTTTGTAGATTATTATATAACAAATCAATCCTTTCATCTATGCTTTTGACAGCTTCTTCTATGGTTTTTTCTACCAGTATATCAGCACCTATATTATACACCACCTTTTTTGTATCTTTGACATTTGCATTAACAAATGCTCCCCCGCCAACTGATAGCAGAACCTCTGTTC
>JAGGYP010000027.1 GCA_021162485.1 Thermoplasmata archaeon | reverse complement strand
CTACAATATTGGTACATACTTATCTTTAATCAAGTCATAGTAATATATATTCTCTATGTATTCAAAACGTGAAACAATAGTATCGATCATTGGGAACATTTCAAGTTCATCTATTTCTGGAAATTCTCTCTCTAATTCACTTAGAATATCCCTTGTTACTATTTTTTCTCTGCTAAGTCTAAGCCAAATTTTTCTTATTAGGTCAATTCTTTTACCGACAAATTCCATGTAGTAGTCTTCGACAGGTATCCCAGTTATGTATCTATGAATATGGAAGAAACCATATATTCGTCTATCTTCGTCAACTGGTATTATAAATATGGTGGGGTCAAACATGAAATCTTGATAATTTCCGTAATATTCCGCATAGAAGCCAAAAAACTCTGATGGATCTTTACGTGTTGCGTAAAGCCCGCCAGCATATATTCTCGATATCACTCTTCCATATGCTGTACTCATTGTTATATCCCATATATTTGCTGCAACCCTCTCAAGCGCTCTTTCAAAATTTTCACTAACATCTGGTGCACTTCTATACGTTTTGAAACCGTATGCATGGGCTAGTTCATGTATGAATTTACGTTTCTCATGCACTTCATCTATTGCAATGAAAATAACGTCTTTGGATTCATCATAATAGCTTCTTTTACCATCATATAAAACCACTTTTGTTTCAGCTATTTTATCTGCCATGAAACGATATACTGCAAGAAAAATACGTTTCCCCAAACCTAGATATTTTTCATCAATTACGTTACCTTTTGTGCTGTCCAATATACTTTTTATGACAAACGATTCTGCCTTAGGAACTTTTTCGAATAATGGCCTCATGTTAAATGGAATAAGTAGACATATTCCGCCTTCATGTCCTGTAGCAATAACTGCCTCTAAATCAGATTCAACAGCCCATCCAGTTATACCCCTTAAATCACAAAACTCTTTTACTTTATCAAATAATACGTCAGCCTCGTAATCGGTAAGTCTATCTATACCATCAGAGAATGGCAGTTCAATCTCAAAATATTTAGGTTTTAATTCAAAGTATCTTGTACCGCCATGTTCACCCTCCTCTATACATTGCTCAAGAAGATCAATAAGCAAATCAGGAGAAGATACAATCAAATATGACATTTCAGCCAACAAATCACTTGATGACTGTACATTCTTTCTATTCGGCTCAAGTTCAACCCACCACAAGTTGTAACTGTATAATGCCCTAGGTCTCCATCCACCAAAAAGATTTCTAAAATAATTCACAAAAATGTCTCTGACATATAGTGCTGGTTCTTCCCCTTCTGGAGTTTCCAATATCGTATTTGGCATTACATACCTACATTTTTCATCTGGGTAGTCTTTTCTGAATACAACCTTGTAATATGGTGATGTTTCTACATATATTCTATGAATGGATTTTTTGCTTGGAGGCCACCAGTCATACATTAATACATGAGTACCATTAATGAAAACATTACTTCTGCCAAAAACAACTACAAGCGCATCTGCAAGATTTGAATAGTAACATCTATAGACAACATCCTTAGTGAAGAAGTAGACATCGCCTATATTTGATGTAAACCATAGTGCTGCAACCTTCAATCCTTCACCGAAATAACCTCTTGTCCAGCATGGTTTCTCATGTGCACCAAGCATAAAAGCCCTGTATTTTAGTCCACGACCCCTATCCTTAACCCATGTACCAAGGTTATCGGTTTCCACCCTTATTGCAATATTATCATAGCCGTAAACTTCATGTTCCTCATCCAAGGCATTTTGTATGATTTCTCTTAACGATATAAATTCATCCCATCTCCTCTGCTCTGCATAACTTTGCTCTATTGTTAGTGTCCATACCAAATCATATCCTTCGATCAAATCATCTAAATCTGGAGGTATATATCTTGCTTCATTTGCAAAATCAGGATCTTCAACCTCAACGTATTCTAATGGACGTATACCTAGTCTTGCAGCTTCTCTGTGGCTAAGCCCATACCTACCATACATAGAAGTCACCAATAGAATTACTGAAAAGACGCATATAACTATTACTTCATCCCTGAAAAATAGATGTTATAGTGTTGTTGCCGCGTGGGATACAATGGAGTTCTCCCATCGCCAAGCTTGGCGATGTGTAGATAAATCCCACGCGGCATATAAATAAGTATCAGAACTATTATTTAATTTTTTCTGAAAGTTGACTTGGTGTTAGATACGGTTCGTATTTTGCGTATATTTCTCTCCATCCATCCCGCGTTCTGCTGTGGTAAACTCTTATATGTTCAGGTAATTTATGGCCCATAAAAAACTCAATTATGTCATATGGTGCTCCTGCCTGTGAAAGTATTGTTTTGAATGCAGCTCTAAGTGAATGCGGTCTGCACGGGGAGAAACCTCTGTATTCTCCTATCCATTTTTTTGTTGCAATTTGGAAATGGTAGTTTATCAGTCTTTGACTTATATCGAACAGTTTATCATCCGCTGATAAATGTTTACCTTTTAGATATTCTTTTAGTTTTTTGAATCCCCATCTACCTATGAATGTCATAAAGTGAACCTTTGTTTTCGACCTGTAAACATCGAGACATAATGGAACTATTTTCCTGTTGAATTCATCTTTAATTTTACCCCAAGTTAGGTTTAACACATCTGAAACAGAAAGCCCTGACTGGAAGATTATAACTGCAATGGTTCTAACTGTTTGGTTGGAAATTAAATTGACAAATTCATATACTTTATCGGTTGTCCACGGAAACTTATCAGATATAGGTATTGGCTCAGGGATCCTAATGTACCTTGTTGAAATATGTATTCCATAGTAGTTTGCGTAGGACTGCACAGCGCTGACATATGCTTTAATAGTTTTCGGACTATAACCGCGTTTTTCAAGCCACCTAACAAAATCCCTTAAAACCTTCCTATCGATATGTTGTTTCTTTCTCCTAGACCTCCTCATGTCTTCCTCAACAGCATCCAAAAAATCATCGATGCCATCACCTAAACCTGCACTTCTATAAAACTCCTCAAATACCTTAATACCAGTCTTATAAACGATTTTTGTACTGGATCCAAAAGACTCTAAAAATTCTTCTGTTGATGACATATGTAAAGTTTGATCGAAGTTAATAAAAAGTTTTTCCATTAACCTTACTTGTTACAAACGTAACATATGGGCATAAAGCTTAAATAGGTAGTAGGTAGGTAGTAAGCATAGTACTGCGTGGAGGAACAATATTGGAGGAAAAAGGCGTTAAACTTAGATGTCCTCGATGTGGTCATGAATGGATTTACCGAGGCAAAAGCAAATATTACGCTACTTGTCCAAATTGTTTGAATAAGGTAAATGTTCGTAAACACCGTGTAGAGGGTTAGGTTTTGAACAAGGCCAAAGAACTGTTAGACAAATATTTTAGGAAAATTGTAATCGGCGGTCATATCTTCTATGACTGTTTGAAATGCAGGGAACATGGACTATCAACTAAACTTGTAACGGAAAGTGATGCTTTGTTTCACT
>JAGGYP010000007.1 GCA_021162485.1 Thermoplasmata archaeon | reverse complement strand
TTTGCACCATGCTCAACACATATCCACATATATGCCACCATCTCTGCTGACATCGTCCCAAACTCTACTAGGTCCACTGGTGTAAATGGATCTGCTCTAAACTTACGAATAGTAAAAGTAGATCCTTTTGTGGTAACCTCTGTACTCAATGTCATCTGTATCCTAGAACCATCTGGCAGGGTAGCATCTACCATTGGCTCTGCAATAGAGATATGTTTACCACATTTTTGAGCCAGTTTTATAACAAATGCTGACAGTTCCTCCTCATCCTCAAACACAATATTGGTTTTCAAAGAACCATATTTCCTATGGTATAAAAAAATGGGGATGCCTGGTCCATCACAGGATATATCCTCTATATTTGGATCTTTCATCAAAGCATCAATTTTACCATAACCAAGAAAATCCCTAACCACATAATAAAATATCTTTTCTTTGGAATTAGAATCCAGTGATATCTCATAATCTCTTATTATCCTATCAATATTTTCTCTAAGGTACTGCTGAGCTCCTTTCTCCTCCAGCTCCTCAAGGTTGATGTCTAAACCCTTTATCAGAACATCCTGGATGAACTTTAGTTTCTCTTTTTCAAAATTGTTTAAAGGCGGCTCTATTACTATATATTCTCTCTCCTGGTTTTCAGAATTAAAATAGATCCTAGCGAAAGCATATGGCTCATTTAAAGGATAAAAATCCAAGTCTCTACTCTGCCTAATCTCGCCCTCTATCTCCTCTGGTACCTCTATATCACCTTGTTTGACTATCTTTGGAGGTATAAAAGTGTCAACCGGTATAAACATTGGCACATCCGCAGTTGGATGCTCCCTGTTATGCTGTGGTATAATATTTTTATGATGAACCTGACCCTCTTCAGCAGGATGAGATGATGGTGGAGTAGAAACCATGTTAGGATTGACCTGATTAAAAGAAGGGGTTTTTTCTCTAGCTTCTAAATCTTCATTTTTTTTGATTATATCCATTATGTTTTTTTCTTCATTACTAAGTGCAAAACTGTTTTTGTTTATAGAATGCCCCAGTTTTTTCACCATCTCGTAATCTTTCTTTCTCTCCCCGTTTTTATCTATATAAATGATCTCGATCACCTCAACATCAGGGGATTTAAAAACAACTTTTCTACTCTCCACTCTCAACCTGAGATCTTCCTTTGACACGTGGTTTTTATTAAAGCTATTTATATTGGAGTCTTTACTATCATCTTGTTGAATGGGTAACTCTTTTTTTTTCTTCAAATACCCTTCTACGTGATTTCTCTCCTCATCCTCCATATCGCATCATACACTCACAGATATATATTATTCCATACAAATTTCAACCTATAACCAAATTTTATACTGTCTTAACAGAATATTCAAGATAACAATCCATATCATCTACTATACCATCTTCACTTCCATCCACTACACCATCATTATCATCACCATAAAACTCACCTGTAGTAAGATTATAGAACAGGGTTAAACCAAGGGTGCTATCATTTCCATCGAGATCTAAAACAAGAGGTAAACTAACATTCTCTGGGTTATAAACATATGCCCTGACATTAATAACGTGGAGAGCAACATTATCTTGAACATTGATTAAAGTATTCCAATCTGCTGATGCGTTTACTAAGGTACTTATATTCACTGTTGCTACATAGTTTGGTATAAAGTAGGGCTCACTTTGATTCCAATTTATTACAGATCCATTTTCATCAACACTATAGTTAAAAAGTTCATATACAGCAAAATAAACTCTTGCGATATCTTGGTCTTCAATGCTATTATATACTTGATCTTTTACCATAAATCTACTGATTTGAAATCTTAACATAGCATCTCTGTATGGAAATAGATCAACTGAGTTTTCATAACCATCATTATCTATATCATCAACATTATACACATGAATTGTCTTTGTAGTATTATACTCCTTACCATTGCTAATCAGGATAAGTGTAACATTAAAGTATCCTATACCAGAATAAGTGTGAACGGGGTTTTGATCATTTGATATATTTCCATCTCCAAAATCCCATATCCAATTATCTACAGTGGCTGTAGAAACATTGGAGACATCTGTAAACAACACAGTAGTACCATTTATTAACTGTGAGGAAAAATTAGGCACTATTGAAATCGCTGAACCTCCTCCATGGATTTTTGAAAAAGGACTTAGAAATATAAAATAAACCGAGATCATTAAAATCAATACAATAAAAAATGATAAAAAAATAGTTAATTTTCCCTTGGAAGATTTTTTTTCTATACGCGTACCTGTTTGAGGAACATCGCTCTCAGGCTGCGATGCATATAAGGGGTTCTGACTAATGCTATTCCTGTAATCTCCTATATCTGGCGCTTTAACAGGCTCTATATCCTTACTCGCTGCTGTGTAAGTGCCTATATTTACATCTCTAAATAGATTTTCTGATAGAGGTATAAACTCCTCTACATCCTCTACAATTTTTTCTACAGCTCTATCCTCAGGGAAACTTTTCAACTCCTTTTCGAACAAGTCTTCCTTTATGGAAGGTGTTTCTGGAGCTGGTTCTAGATCACTTTTTTCTTCTAAATCAACCTTGTTCTCCTTAGACTTAAATAACTCATCAATTCTTTTTTCTATCTCTTTTATATCACTATACCTGTCTTCTGATGAGTTTATAACCCCTGGTTTAAAATCTTTTTTTTCAACTATATCCTCATCTTCTATTTTTAAACCCTCCTATAGACT
>JAGGYP010000026.1 GCA_021162485.1 Thermoplasmata archaeon | reverse complement strand
CCTATAAATCTTTTTAGTTTTAAAAGTTAATTTATTTAGTAGGATAAATATGTTTTGTTTATAGATGTAATTTATAAAATTAGCTAAAATTGTTAGCAATGTTGGCAAACTTGTTTTTTACAGAAAAACAAAATAATAATTTGTATTAGTTTTGTTGTAAAAAAGCTATATTGCAAAAATATTTTAATAGGATTAGATTATTAGTGATTAGAAGGTTGGGATGCATGGTAAAGAGTTATAAAATATATGCATTTTTTGTTTTAGCATCTATCTTAGTATTAAGTGGTTGTACAACAAATGTGCATAATAACAATCAATCCTCTGTAGAAGAATATCAACAACAAGATACAGGAGTTGGCTATAAGGTACCTGTTTATCCAAACTCTGAGGAAATTAAACACATGCCAGATGAGGAGCTTTGGAGTAGTTTTAATATAAGCTCATCTTTAGATAGAAAAGCGTATGTTTCAGTAAGTGAGCCAGGGGAGATATATGATTGGTATAACAAAAATGTAAATGATAAAGACATTATAGAAAAAAATTTTTTAGAAAACCCGCAGACAAATGAGGTTGATTTTTATTATTTAAAATTAAAAAATGATAGTTATGGGGCATTTATTGTTATCATAAATAGTAAAGGGGACATGCCTGGCGATATAAAATCAATTTTTGCTATTGCACAGGGTGCCTGGTCTCTGGTGGATGCATGTCAACCTTTTATGAATGAACAAAAACATAATGAATCTAGTGAAAATAGTTACCAAGATCTTGGATTGGGTGAGGGGTCTATTGTATTTGATATAACTCCTTTATCGGATAACGCGTATAGTTATATAGAACCATTGGGAAATCTGAACCCAAAATCCGGTCATACATTTCCAACAGATCATGGAGCCTTTTGGTTTAAAAACCCTTACACTGATACTCCAATATATGATGTGATAGCTCCAGCTGATGGGATAATAACAAGTATATACTACAGGCAGGAGCAATGGCCTGAAGGTAGTGGTCATGAAGGTGAATACTACAACGATTACAAGGTGATGATAGCACACACAAACAACTTTTACAGCTACTTAGATCACGTATGGGAGTTAAATAATACAATTCTTTCTCAGACTGGAGAAATAGAATTAGGGGATAATCCAGTTCATATTCCTATCCACAAAGGTGATGTAATAGGGAGGACAGGTGGAAGAAAGGGAGCACAGAGGGGAATGGACTGGGGTATAATCGACTTCTCTAAGAATCTCCAGTATATCCATCCTGAGCGATATGGTTGGTATGCTCATTCAGCACATTTCCTTGAATATTGCAGTCAAGATTTAAGGGAGTCTCTCATAAACAAATTAGGTGTACCAGATAGGAACGTAAAGAGAACAGCTCAACCTCTCTGGGGAAAGGTTGACTTTGACGAATCTGGGAAACTTGTAGGAAACTGGTTCTTGCAAGATATAGATCAAAAAGATCCTCTCGGAGAATGGGATAAACATCTCTCATTTGTATATGATGTATGGGATCCTCAACCTATAAGAGTAGCTATCGGTGGTTCTCTCAACATACCAGCAACACTATACCAGGTGTATGGAAATACGCCAGATCCGGCTGATATATCGATTGATGATGGGCAAGTTGTTTACAAACTTCAGGGTACTGAGGAATACGGAGAGACCAATATCAAGGCCACTCTACTAGTTGAAATGATAGACAATGAAACAATAAAAGTAGAGGGTTTTGATGGATGGATTTCAAATCCAACATTTACTGAAAATGCAAAATATTACATAAGATAAAATCATTTAACAAAAAAATATTATTAAAAGGGGATGTACTTCTCTGCGAAACAGGGCAAAAAAAATAGCTGAAACAATTAGAAATGCACAGGAGATTCATATTGTAACTCATATAGATGCAGATGGTGTTACAGCAGGGGCTATAGCTGTAGATGTTTTGAAAAGACTAGATAAGGAGTTTTCTATTGATTTTGTTAAACAATTAGACAACAATATGCTAGAGAGACTTGAAAAAGAACAGTATGAGCTTGTATGGTTTACAGATATGGGTAGTAGTATAGCAGATTACAAGGGTATAAACAAGGTTATAACTGATCACCATGTTTGTTCTCCGGATACGAATTATTCCTTTCATCTTAATCCTCATCTTTTTGGTTTAGACGGATCAATGGAGATTAGTGGCGCTGGAGTGACTTTTCTAGTGGCGAGAGAGTTATCCTCTGACTGTAGGGATTTAGCACCTCTTGCAATAGTTGGCGCTTGCGGCGACCTTCAGGATGTCAAGCATTGTAGACTCCAAGGTTTCAATAGGAAAATAGTAGAGGAGGGCGAAAAAACTGGTTTGTTAAAAAAACAAGTTGACATAAGATATTTTGGTAGAGAAACTCGTCCTGTGTACAAATTATTGCAGTTTGCTACAGATCCTTTAATTCCTGGTTTAACTGGTAGAGAAGATGCTTGTATCTCTTTTTTGAAAGAGTGTGAGATACCATTGAAAGATGGTGATAATTGGAGGAAATGGATAGATCTCAGCTTAAATGAAAGAAGAAAGATTGTTTCTGAGATAATAAAACTACTTCTCGTCAAAGGCTTTGGTTACAAAGTCGCAATAAGGGTTTTGGGTGAGATTTATCTTCTGGCAAAAGAAGAAGAGGGTACAGAACTTCATGATGCAAAAGAATTTGCCACCATGCTAAATGCCACTGCAAGATATGGGGAACCAGAAGTTGGACTGAATGTTTGCTTAGGAGATAGGGACAAATGGTTCAAAAAAGCCCGTAATCTGTTAAGGAACCATAGGCAAAACCTTGTAAATGGGCTTCAACTAGCAAGAGATGAGGGAATAGTTGAGAGAGAGTTTTTACAATATTTCCATGCAGGTGAAGCAATAAAGGAAACCATAATTGGTATTGTAACCGGGATGATGTTGAACTCTGGTGAGGTCAACACTAACCTGCCCCTTATAGGTTTTGCAAACACAGAGAATGGGGATATCAAAGCATCAGCTAGAGCGAGACGAGAGCTTGCTGATAAAGGTTTGAACCTCTCAGTTGCCCTGCGCAACGCAGCTGAAGCCTTAAATGGAGTAGGTGGTGGTCATAGTGTCGCTGCAGGGGCAACTATACCACAAGGTAAAGAAGAAGAATTTTTGGAAATATTGGAAAAGGAAATAAAAAATCAACTTAGCTTATGAACTTTTAATATTTTAACATCGTAGTATAAAGCTTCGCCTGCTAGTTTGTTAAAACTAAAGCCATAGCTAGAGATATCATTTTCTAGATATGGGAAGAACATGCTGCTTAAGTTGTATATCCTTGTTTGATTCACCACTCTAGCCATTGAAATGGTTCGATTCCATTCTGTTGTATGTGTTGTTCCATTTTGGTCTTTGTAGGATACTATTATTTTTTTATCAGTTAAATTTATGATTTTGTAAAAGTTTTGATCAGCAGGATTAAAAGGATTTGTTGTATTAGTACCAACCTTTGGGTTCTGTATAAATGTGATATTTGTCTCGTTATATACTACAGTGGTTAAGTTTGGCCATTCTTCAAATATTGTTAGATTCTCTGTCTGAGTGGGAGTGGTTATTAACCAGACCATAGTGTCATTAACCTTCGATACAGTGGTTCCATTTTCCCAGAATGGGAATATTGTGAAATTCATTCCAAGCTTTACCTCCCATCTCAAAACTAAGTAATCTTTTGCTACTTTCAGTACTTTGAACTCTTGTTGAAATCTTCCAAATGTGAACAAACTTGTATTGAAGGTTGTATTAACAGTTACTGGTTTGCCATATGCTTTCTCAGGAGGAATTGGTCCTATGGTTTTACTCTCTCCTTCTTTCATACCAATTAATCCTTCTTTTAACCCCTCTATAATAGTTCTATAGTCTTCATACCCTTCTGGTGGAATTTTTTTATCATCAGGGTTTATATAAACTTTTAAAGGCTCATATGTTCTGTTTTCATCATATAATCCTTCTTCTTTAGCAATGGTTACATTGTTTGTATCAAAAACAGTATTGTTAGAAGCATATCTTCCAACATACTCTATTTCGATACAGTCTCCAATCTCCACAATTCTTTCTTCCTTATAAATGTATTTAAAATACAAGAAGGATGCAGTAACACTTGTTGCTATTACGATTAGTAGCACCAGCGAAATTATGAAACTTTTCTCAAACTTCATTGTTTCTTCATCTCTTATGGTTTTTTAAGAAGGAATATCTTACTACTATATTAATCTAATT
>JAGGYP010000016.1 GCA_021162485.1 Thermoplasmata archaeon | reverse complement strand
GCTTTTAATTTTTTCTCTCTTTTGAGATAGAAATAGTACAAAATTACGATCAACTCCATTGTTATCAATATGCTATAAAGGACTATGCCAATCATTATCCAGGTATCAAAGGTTAAAATAGACCATGTATAGCTGAAACCTAAAACAAAAATCGTTGAAAAAACAATAACCATCCATATTAGGTAAAGAAGTGCTATGATGAGTATTATTCTTGTCCATTTTTTAGCTTTAAATTTAAAAACTTCTTCTTTATCCATTGGCTGAGGATATTCTTCCATAAGTAAATCTCCTTATAATTGTAATTATAATTTACACTTTAAAATTTTCTATTTTTAATTTTTTAAAAAATGAAGCCAATTTTTCAAATGATTTTCCTCTATGAGAATATCTGTTTTTCTCTTTTGTTTCCATTTCACCAAATGTTCTACTTTCACCTTCTGGTATAAATATAGGATCATATCCAAATCCTTGTGTTCCTCGCATTTCAAAAGATATTTCGCCTTTAGATATGCCCTTGAATATCTTTTTTTCATTTGTTCTTGGATCATAGAAGCCTATTACTGATTTGAAATACGCATTTCTCTCTTCCATATCATCTAGTAAACTTAGGATTCCTTTGCAGCCTATAGTTTTAAAAACATATGCAGAATATACACCTGGGAAGCCGTTTAGATGTTCTATAAACAAGCCAGCGTCTTCTAATATGAAAGGTTTTTTTAGTTTTTTCTTGAGGTATTCTATACCATATTCAACTACTTCCTCCAAGGTATCTGCCTGTATCTCAGGATAGTCTATTCTTTTTTGTTCAAGCTTGATATTTTTTATTTCTCTGAGTTTTTCTTCTGCTTCTATATATTTGCCTTTGTTGCTAGTTACAAAATAAAGTATTTTCATCTGTATCTTCCTCTTTTTACTATTTCCTCTATCTTCCTTATTATAGGCTCAGCCTCCTCTTTTAATATTGATTTGTAACCTTGTAAGACATAGTCGAAACAATTTGGGTATTTAAAATGTGTAGCCTCAAAAGCTTCCATCAAAACATGTAAGTCTGTGCCTTTTGCTTCTATTTCGCTGTTTATTTCACCTAATCCAAAGTCTATAAAATGTATCTTGTCATCAAATAATATCATATTTGATGTTGTTATGTCACCATGTATAATGTTGTTGCTGTGTAATCTAGCGATGTTTTCTCCTATCATTTTGCATAATTTTTTTCTTTCTTTTTCGCTTACATTGTTTAATATGTCTTTTAACCTCTTGCCCTCTAGGTATTCCATAGTGATGGTATAGTTTTCTAAATCTACATCGTATATTATTGGAACTGCTACACCGCTTTTTCTAGCTTCTATCATAAGCTTGGCTTCTTCTTTTGTTCGAAGAGATCTCAGTTTATGATCTAGTTCTTTTATCCTGTATCCTTTTTCTATTCTTCTCTTCTCAACTGCCTTATAGTTCATATATTTTGAAAGTAAAATCTCTGCCTCTGCTCCTCTGTATATTATCTTCTTTTTTACCGCCATTTTACATCTACCATATCTGTTCTATATCTTTGGTCAATTGTTGTTTCTTTGATGTTCATTTTTATTCCACTTTTATACATGAGTATTCCATTCCATGCTATCATTGCTCCATTGTCTACGCATAGATCATTTCTTGGTACATAGAATCTTGCCTTTCTTTCTTTTGCCATTGTTTTTACCATCTCCCTTAATCTTTTATTGCAGGTCACTCCTCCCCCAAGTAACACCTCATTTTTTTCTGTATGTGCCATGGCTCTTTCTGTTATCTCTGCTAAGGCTGCAAATGCTGTCTCCTGGATAGAGTAACATATATCTTCTATCCTGTGTTTTTTATCTCTAACAGTTTTTTCTGCTGCTGTTAATAAACCAGAAAAAGCAACATCCATGCCTTTTATGGAATATGGCAAATCTATGTATTTATCACCTTTTTCTGCTAGTTTCTCTATTTTGGGACCACATGGGAATTCCAAGCCTATTATCCTACCGAACTTATCAAGCATGTTTCCTATTCCAATATCCAATGTTTCCCCAAATACTCGGTATTTTCCTTCTGCAAATGCTATTGTTTGCGTATTAGCACCAGATACATATAAAAGAACAGGGTCTTCACAACCTGTTGTTCCTCTTCCGATTTCTATATGCGCTACGCAATGGTTGACACCAACTATGGGTTTGTCTAGTGTTAAGGATAAGGCTCTTGCTGCAGTAGCTGCTGTTCTTAGACAAGGCCCCAGACCTGGTCCTTTAGAAAAAGCAATAAGATCTATCTCTTTTTTATCTATATTCGCTTTTTTGATAGCATCTATGACAAGATTTGCTATAAAATTTGCATGATGATTAGCTGCTTCCCTAGGGTGGATTCCGCCTTCTTTTGGCTGGTACATTTTTATTACATTAGCTAAAACTTTGCATTTTTCATCCACATCTTCCACTATGCCAACCCCTATAGTATGAGCTGTTCCTTCTATGCCCAAGCAGATCATAATATATTTTTGATAATACCAAAAAGGTATAAAACAGCTATGCAGACGATTCTTTTATTTACTTATTCCAATTAGTATATCCATGTTTTCTATATTCCATTTTTTAACAAGTTTTCCTTTTGGCTCATCAGTGAAAATAATTTTTTTGGATCTGGTTTCTCCTACTATATAATCTATCCATTTATCTAGTTGCTTGGAAACATTATTATCAATTTTAATTTCAGTCTCTATCTTATCTTCTATATCTAGGTCTAACTCTTTTCTCATAGACTGTATTCTTCTCACAATCTCTCTAGCAAGACCTTCTGCCTTTAGTTCTGGGGTTATTGTTGTATCTAACAAGAGTATAATGTCTTCTATATCTGCCTTTGCAATGTTTTCCTTTGTTTCCTCATTAAATTCAAAATATTCTTTGCTGAGTTTAATTTCCTCGCCATCTAATTTCAAGGTTAATTCTTTGTCTTTATCTAGTTTTTCTGCTATTTCACTGGGTTTCATATTTTTGATGATTTCTACGATCTTGCTAGTTTTTCCTTTGTATTTTGGTCCCAATTTTGAAACATTTGGTGTTGCTATTTTTGATATGAACTCATCTAGGGTTTCTGAGAATTTTATTTCTTTCACATTGATTTCTTCTTTTAATAGTTCCACTAATCCTTCTATTAGAGATTGTTTTTTCTTTGATGTAACTAGTATTATCTGGCTCAGTGGCTGCCTGATCTTTATATTATTCTTTGCTCTCAGAGTTCTTCCCTCTTCTGCAAGTTTTATTATTAGTTCCATGCCCTCCTCTAGTTTTTTATCGATGTGTTTTTCATTTGCCACTGGGTATTCGCATAGATGGATACTCTCAGGCATCTTATCGGTTTTTAGAGATTGATAAATTTCCTCAGTTATGAATGGTATAAATGGGGCCAATAGCTTAGATAATCCTAAAAAGATTCCATACATGGTTGAATATGCAGATAGCTTGTCTAATGTTTGCTCTTCTACCCATAACCTTTTTCTTGATCTTCTTATATACCAGTTACTGAGATCCTCGACTATGAAATCTTCTATAGCTCTTGAAACCTTATGCATTTCAAATCTTTCTGCATATTTTCTGCTTTCCTTTACTAAGTTGTTGTATCTGCTTATGATCCATTTATCAAGGGGTTTAAGCTTGTTGTAGTCAACCTTGTCTTTCTCTGGGTTAAACCTGTCTAATCTTGCATATGTTACAAAGAAATTATATGAGTTCCACAAGGTTAGGATGAATCTGCTTAACGTTTCTCTTATAGCGTCTTCATAGAACCTTATTGGCATCCAAGGTGCATTTGTTGATAGTAGATACCATCTAAGGGCATCTGAGCCTTCATTTTCAAATATTATGTTTGGGTCAACATAGTTTTTCTTGCTTTTGCTCATCTTTTGTCCTTCTTTATCTAAAACTAGACCCAAGGTTAGCACATTTTTATATGGATGTTTTTCAAACAAAAAAGTTGAAATGGCTAGTAAAGAGTAGAACCATCCTCTGGTTTGATCTAATGCTTCGCATATAAAATCTACAGGATAGCTTTTCTTGAACTCATCTTTATTTTCGAATGGGTAGTGCCATTGTGCAAAAAATGCAGAGCCTGAATCATACCAACAATCTATAACCTCTTTTTCTCTTTTCATTATTGATTTACATTTAGGACATTTTACCTTTAGGTTGTCAATGAAAGGTTTATGTAAATCATAATTATCTGGGAAATTCTCTGATAATTTCTTGAGTTCATCGACACTTCCTATGCATATGGTTTCTCCGCAATCACTACATTTCCATATTGGTAAAGGTGTCCCCCAGTATCTATCTCTGGATAGGGCCCAATCTTTCACGTCTCTGATGAAATCTCCAAAACGACCGTGTTTTATGTATTCTGGATACCAGTTTATATTGTTGTTATTTTCAACTAGTTTCTCCTTTAATTTTGACATAGCTATGAACCAGGATTCCATTGCATAATATAATAGAGGGGAGTCGCATCTCCAACAAAATGGGTACTCATGTGTGTATTCTCTCTCACCTGCTAAAAAACCTTTTTCCTGTAGGTATTTCATGATTTTTGGATCTGCATCTTTGACAAACATGTTAGCCCAGGGTTCAACCTCATCTTTGAATGTACCATTTTTTCTAACCAGTTGAACCACTGGTAGATCATATTCTTTCCCTGCCTCATAGTCTT
>JAGGYP010000022.1 GCA_021162485.1 Thermoplasmata archaeon | reverse complement strand
TGCATGTCATAGATATGAAGAGGTAAAACATTCTGTTATTGTAAAGAAGGAAAGAAAGATATGAAAAAGGATACAATTTTGAAAATTGAAAAACTCAAAAAATACTTCCCAATTAAAAAAGGGCTTTTTACCTTTTCTAAGGATTATGTAAAGGCTGTAGATGATGTCGATATCCATATCAGACATGGTGAGACTTTTGGTTTGGTAGGTGAATCTGGCTGTGGAAAAACAACATTAGGCAGAGTGGCAATCCAACTAATACCTGCAACCTCTGGAACGATATATTTCATGGGTAAAAATTTAACAGAATTAAATAAATCAGAGCTAAGAAGAATAAGACCTCATATGCAAATTGTGTTTCAAGATCCTTCATCTTCTTTAGACCCAAGAATGACAGTAAAACAAATAGTTGGTGAACCACTACTAATAAATAAGAAACTAAAAGGTGAGGCTCTCAACAAAAAAGTTCTTGAATTGTTGTACACTGTTGGACTAAATGAGCAACATCTTTACAGATATCCACATGAGTTCAGCGGTGGTCAAAAACAAAGAATAGGAATAGCCCGTGCCCTTGCATTGAACCCTGATTTTATTGTACTAGATGAACCAACCTCTGCACTTGACGTATCGGTCCAAGCCCAAATTCTTAATCTTTTAAAAGACTTGCAAAACAAGTTTGGTTTAACATATCTATTTATCACACATGATTTAAGCGTAATTCACTATATAAGCAACAGGGTTGCTATTATGTATGCAGGTAAAATAGTCGAGGTATCAAAGACTAAAGAACTTTTTGAAAAACAACTACATCCTTATACAGAGGCATTATTATCAGCTATTCCCATCCCTGACCCAAAAGTTAAGAAGAAACTTAAACCATTAAAAGGTGAGGTGCCTAGTTTAATTAACCCTCCCTCTGGATGTAGATTCCACCCAAGATGTACAAAAAGAATGCCAATATGTTCAAAACTGGAGCCAGAGCTCAGAGAGATAGAAGAGCAACATTTCGTGGCATGCCATCTATATAACAGAGAGATTAAAGGATGATGAAAAACAAAAAGATTAAATCCAATCTCGAAACAAGATTGGAAGCAACTGATAGGTTACTCAAATATTTCTCAGATAGAAAAAGAAAGAGTATAGAAAACAGCTTGGTTAGACCCCTCTATCAAGAAATTTTGAAAAACCTGTTCATAGTATTCTCTATGCTAATATGCGTTTTTATTCCCCTTGAGTTGCTATTAGATCTTTTTACTCCGCTAAATTATATAACTTCTACGGTAGCGTTTTTGATAATATTTTATGTTGAGTTAAAAGTATACGAAAAAATTTGGGGCAAAAAAGGCAAGTGGTCTATAGAAAACTACAAGAGATACAAAAAATAATAATTCTTTGTCTAATGCTCCTTCGCCCAGCTATATTTTCTCATTCGTTTTGATTCGCCAAAGCCACAATAAGCACATCTTTTTTTTCTAATATGATAAGAATGTCTACCGCATCTTCTGCAAATTATATGAGTTTTCTTGCCACCTGTTTTTGATGGTGTGCCTTTTCCCACTCTTCTCTCACCTCAACCTGTTTTTATGGTGGAGAGACATATATTATGTTATCTCCCCTAACTATCACCATTTCATGCTTTATAACCTTTTCTTCCTTTGTTTCTGGATCCCTCACAATCTCTTCAGCGTTTTTGATCACTAGGTTCATATGAGGTACATCGTAGCCATCCAATATGCCGCGATAGCTTCTATCTCCTCTTATCTCTATTAGTACTCTGCTGTTCAGGCTTTTATGTAAAATTTCTAGTGGTTTCACCATTTTAACCCGCTCATTTTCTGAAATTGTCTAAGAAATCTAACCTAAATAAATATTCCTGTTTATAAAATCTTTGGAAAAGAAATGGTTATATTCAAAAAAAATGTTTACTTTCTATGAGCCAGTTTAAAAATAGGCATGTTTTAAAAAAGAAAGAACTGAGAGCGATTCTAGAAGATATAAAAACAAAATTCAATATAGAGATAGATAAAAAATCTAAGATAGAAGAGGCTGATTTTGAAGGAGTCAAAGTTATTATAATAGATGATAAGGTGGATTTTTTTGTAAAGGGTGAAAAAATATTCTTCACCTTGCCGGCTATAGAAAAATACAAACTACGATCCAACAAAGTTATTGTGGACATGGGGGCTGTGAAATTTGTCAGCAATGGAGCAGATGTGATGGCTCCCGGTATCATTAAAGCGGATAGAAACATAAAAGCTGGTGATAGCGTCTGGATTTGCGATGAGAAATACAATAAACCATTGGCAGTAGGTGAAGCTTTGATGGATGGTAAGACAATGGAAAACTCCTCTTCTGGTAAGGCAGTAAAAACCCTGCATTATGTTGGAGATAGGATATGGAAGATTTGTCATACCTAAACCATTAAAAAAATAGGGTGCTCATAAAATATTTCCATTTAGCTCAGAAAACATACTGGTTGAGCTATTATCATTATTTGCTTCTATCATCTTTAATAAAAAATTAAGGATAAACTTAATAAATAGATATATATTTTAGGTTAATAACGCAATAATATTTCATACTCAAATAAAGTTGAGGAGACTGTGACTATGGGTTTGGTTGATAAGATATTTGGAGAAAAAAGAAGTTTTACCACAAAGGGACGTACTATAAACTATATAGATCTAGAAGAGTACATTGAAAAAACTCCAGAGGAAGAAAAAACAGCAGAGAGATTTGTAAAAGTTGGCGAGATAACAAAGTATGAGGATTTGAAGGAGATAAAAGATTACATTTACGCCGGCAATCTCATGCTAATTGATTTTTCCCCATTAGCAGATGAAGAAGTAACATTGAAGAGGATAACAGATGAGCTTAAAAAAGTAGCAGAAGATGTAAATGGAGACATAGCTGGCATTGGGAACAACCTAATGATAGTAACACCCAAAGGAGTAAAAATAGATAGAAGGAAAATCAGAGGTTCTGTTTTCTAAGTAGTCTTTATAATTCCCAAGGTTGGTTCAAATACAATACCTTTATCCATGAGAGAGGTTAGAGCCTCCTCTGCTAAATCTTTATCTATACCTGCCTCGTTACATCTCTCTATTATCATATCCCATGGTGCACCATCGTTTTCATTTTCAAGATTCTTTATGATTTCTAGTATCATGTTCTCTATATCATCTGGAACTGTTTTCTCATCCTCCTCTTTTTCTTTTATCTCTACCTTCTCAACCTCTGGTATCTCCTCCTCCAGTGGTATTAAATAGTTTAATGCCTCAGAAACCATTTCTATATATTTTTGTAGATCTACGTTTCTATAGTGTTTAACCGCGTTTATCACACCATCGCACAAGTCTTTATGATAACCAAGTTTTTGTAAATCATACACATTAGGTTGAGAAAGTTGTAAAGCCTCTCTCATCGCTTCTATTCTTTCTAAAGTATGTTTACAAGTTTCAAGGATATGGATATTTCTAGTTTTTTCATCCACCTCGCTTACAGTCTCGGGTCTAATAGAAACATACATAACCCCTTTTTCTGGTTCAAATGTTCTAGATTTACCAGTTAATGCAACAAATGCTGGGACATCTATTTCAGACAACTTTTTTGTAACCTCAGGTTGATATCTTCCTGAATACAGTGTGAATACTCCTGTTGGGTCTGATATATGAGCTCTTACTAGTTCTCCCTCCTCAGAAATATTTTCAACATCTGTTAAAACCCCAACTATAAAAACCCTGTTTATCTTTGCTCCCAAGGGGGTTATAACATAGGATGGTTCTTTTTCTCTGCTGCCTTTGATTTCTAATGTGGCATCATTGAACTCATCTGCAAATACTTTCCATGCTATCTCACGTTTCATAGCTACTACCAACCTCTCTAATCTCTTGTAAAAGTTTTTTTGCTTCTTCTTTTACATCTACATCAACCTCAGTTATATCCCTTGCTATTATAGTTGTACCAAATCCATCTCTAAGTGCATTTCCTACGACTCTTATCTTCTTAGCTAAAAGACTATTTTTGATTATATCTTGCACTTTTTCCTCAGTTGTAGTATATAACTCTTTTAGTTCATCCAGGCTTTTATTCAGTATTTTCTCAGTGAGGTCACGATTTACAATAACATTTACTGCACCAGTGCCATCATCTAAAACAATCTTGGCTCTGAGATCATATACACCATTTACACTACCATGAACTTTGCATTTGCCCTCAGATAATACTCGGTTACACTCTGGACATCTTACTATTACTCCTGAGCCTTCTCTGATCTCTATTACATTACCCTCTACTTCGACATCTAATGCGCCGCCTTTTTCTATTAGCTCCCAGATTTTATATTTTCTAATGTTAACCTCTTTGATCTTATCCGGGCTAAGCTTTTTAACCTCGCATTTTTCATCAAATGTTAACTGCGGTATCCCTCTCCAGGATTTCACATATCCTCCAGATATCTTAACAACATCTCCTTCTTTGAGATCAAAATTATGCCAAGCTGTAAACTGGGCTTTGCCAGTCTCATCGGCTATAATACCAAAGTATACCTTTTTTTTACTTCCCTCTACTTCTACTTCTTTTTCTTTTACACTCAATATTTTTGCTACTATCTCAATAGAGCCTAGACCTGATTTTAATTCGTCTACCTTACATTTTCTAGGTTCTTGTGTATCTGGTATTTCCTCCTCAGCTGGTTCTATCCTAGTATACTCGCCAAAATTTAATTGAGGCATCCCCTGCCAGGGTTTTGTATACGCATTGGTTACTCGTACAACCTGTCCTTTTTCTATATTAAAATCACGCCATGCTGTAAATGGCAAAACAGTGCTTTCATCTGCAATCATGCCATAAAATATTTTTCTTTTTTCTCCTTTAAGCTCTATTTCTTTTGGATTCACTGTTATAATTCTACCTATTACATTAACACTGGACTCATTTGGCTGAAGTTCCTTTAAAAACTTCCTTTTCTCAGTAACTGTTGAACTGAATCCATATTTTCTAATAATGGTCTTTTTTGCCTGCTGGATGGGAACACCATATTCCAAGAATTTTTGTAATTGCCTTTCAAGCTCATCTACAGTTACTTCTTTACCTACCTTGTCACCCAATGCTTTGGTGATATCTTCAATATGAGATGAAATTTCTGATTGATCATTAGAACTCATGTATTGCCTCCCTGGTTCAAAAAGAATATATTTTCTCTGATATATCAATGTTTTCGATTTAAGACAAACTTGGTTTGTAATCCTAATAACTTTTTCTACTTATTATCGACTTAATTAGTACTACCACTGGTATAATCTCTAATCTACCTATCCACATATTAAAAATGAGCATAATTTTAGCAATAGGCGACATGTTGATGCTGGTGATTCCTACTGATAAGCCAACGTTACCTTGAGCTGAGCATACTTCAAATATTGCATCTCCAAGGTTTGAAACATGCATACTACTTGTTACTATTACTACTCCTACAAACAAAAGTATTATCCATAAAAACGATATAATTGCTGCCTCATTTACCTCTTCCAGAGCCTCATCTTTTGAAAGATTTTTTTCACCAAGTTTGTAAGCTAGTACTCTTCTAGGAGGAGATAATGCTCTTTTTAAACGCCATCCTAAGCCTTTTGATAATAGTATTGCTCTGAACAGTTTTATACCGCCTGCTGTGGATCCTGCTGCACCGCCAATGATCATAGCCATAGAGAGGATTATCTTAGCAGAGTTAGACCAGCTTGTTATATCTGCTGTATAAAAGCCTGTACATGTTAACGCGGATACAAACTGGAAGCCTGATTCTTTCAATGATATTAAAATATTCTTACCATAGGTGCCATTTATGAAATTAATAATAGTTATCGCTACTCCTCCTGCTATTATTAGGAATATCAATGCTTGGGTTTGTGGGTCTTTAAAAAATTTCTTTATTTTTCCATTTAAAAGATCATAATGTGTTGCAAATGCTATTGCCCCAGCGATCATTAAAAAAACTATCACTATCCTAGAAGCTAAACCATATGGTACCATACTATCATCAGTAACTGAGAAACCACCGGTTGCTAAGCCTGTCATACAATGGTTTATCGCCTCCCAAATCGGCATTCCAGTGGCCCAGAGTAAAATAATGCCGATTACAGTAAATAATAAAAATATCCACCAAATTGTTCTCACCGTGGATAATATTGAAGGATGAATTTTTTCTTCTCTTGCCTCAGATCTGTATAAGGTGTATGATCCAGTTCCTGGTCTCGCCAGGATAGCTAGGGTTAGTACAATAACTCCTACGCCACCAACCCATTGTATCAAGGATCTATAAAACTGTAATGTGTGAGGTAGATTGTTTTCATGAACAACCATTGTTAAACCAGTACCAGTCCATCCTGCAACTGATTCGAAAAAAGCAGATAAAAAATCCATACCTCTGCCTATGCCGTATTCAGACATAAATAGAAATGGTATACAACCAATGAGAGAAATAAGCAGCCAGCCCAAAGCTGCTGTAATCATAGCCTCTCTAAATGTTGCCTCTTCTGCATTTCTGAAAAATGCTACCAGAGGAGCACCTAAGCCAACAAAAATACCTGCTGTCAAAAGTAAATATTTTATGGCATCATATTCGTGAAAAATAAGAGAGACAATAGTAGTGAAAATAACGATTATACCAATAGCTATAAGTAATGTACCTATGTCTCTAAGAACAACTCTTATATCTCCTGCCAAAAAGGTTTACCCTCCTGTCAGGAGTTTAACCACCTTATCAACCTGGTCTTTATGAGCTAGAACAGTTAACTTATCTCCAGCGTACACCTCTACATCTTCAGTTGGAATTATAAATTTATGATCTCTCTCTATAGCTACTATTAGGCTTTTATGAGGCAAACCTATACTCTTAATTGTTTTACCTGATAATTTTGAATTTTCTGGTAGCGGTACTCTAAAAATCTCTACATGCTCACCCACGTTCATATAATCTTCTACACTAGGATGCGTTATAGATTTGTAAATATGTTCTGCCATGACTATATCTGGGTTTTTAACTATCTTCACACCTTTTTCCATGAACATTGGTTTACTTTCTTCATTGTTTACTATGGAAATAAGTGTTTTGACTCCTTTATTTTTTGCAAGAGAGATAACCATAAGGTTTACTGCATCGTCTCCAGTGGTTGTGACTAGTACATCAGCTTTTTTTATTTCAGATTCTTCAAGGGTTTCTTCTTTTGTTGCATCCGCATTGATCACTATTGCATCTGTTTTTCGAGCTACAGCCTCGCATTTCTCCTGATTCTTGTCTATTATAATTACATTGTGTTTCTCTTTTAGGGCTATCTCAGCGAGTCTCTGACCAATTCCACCAGCTCCTACAATTACAATATACATAAGATAATCCCCTTTTGATGTGTTTCTTGACGGGATAATTTTTACTTATTATTAAACCTTTTGTTCAATTTTAGATTTAATGTTTATTTTATAAATCTTATAACGCTACAAATTTAATTAGTTAAGTATATAGTTTAACAATAAATTATCTTGCTAGACATTAACAGGTTTTTCGCACATTTTGAAAGAAAACATTTTCACAAATTAGATTGCTAGATAAAGTTTATCATGGTATATATTACATTGTATAATCAGAATGATAGACATTATTTAGCATAGTTAATGTTTTTGAAAAAGTTTTGGACAAAGTAAAAAATAAACTAAAACTAGCCAAAAAGTGGATCGACTGAAAAAACTGTCTAAAAAATGTTATTATCAAATGTTGTTTTTGGTATTTATGTTAGATTTTTACTATTTTACACCTGGTTTTAATCCAACCCTAGCATAGGTTTGGGTTACCTTCGGTAGTCCGAAGGTAACTTATATGAATAAGATAACCACAGCTAAAACATCCCTATAACTCTTGTTATGCTCCCAATATTTTTGCTTTAAAACACATTTTTTGGC
>JAGGYP010000029.1 GCA_021162485.1 Thermoplasmata archaeon | reverse complement strand
TGCCAAGGTTTTTTGGAAGTGAGCTGTATAGTATAACAATAGCCAGCATTCATCTTCCAATAGATGGATTACGAAATCCTTTGGTTATCTTACAGATAGCTTTAATATTGGGTCTAATCCATCTTAACCTAGGATTGGTGCTAGGTTTTTATCAAAATTATAAGAGAAGAAATTTTAAGGGCCTGCTATGTGACCAAGTTTCATATTTTCTACTACAGCCTTTCGGTGGCGCCCTTATTGGAAAATACTTGTTAAAACTATGGGATCTACCAGGCTCTTTTCAACTTGTTTGCATGGTTGGAGTATTAATAGGTTTGATTCTTTTAGCGTTAAAAGCTAAGGGAATGACATTTATGGAGTTAATGGGGTTTGTAGGAGATTGGCTTTCATATGCAAGGTTATTAGCCCTTGGTCTAGCGACAACTGGTATGGCCATGGCTTTCAATATTGTAGGTCAGCTTTTAGGAGATATGATCCATGTAGTCGTCACTATATTGATATTAATAGTTGCACACATCGTAACCTTGGGTTTGCAAAGCCTAGGTGCTGCAGTTCATAGTTTAAGGTTACAATATGTGGAGTTTTTTAATAGATTTTATGAAGGCGGTGGAAAACCGTTTAGACCCTTTAGAGTTAAAAGGAGGTATACGATCTCGAATAGAAAAGAAAAATATACACCTACATAAGGAGGTATAGAAATATATGGAAACATGTATAAAAAAGATGGGAATATTTATGCTGGTATGTCTAACCCTGCTGCTAGCGACTAGTTGCGTAAATGCACAAGATGAAAAAACTGAAATTACTTTACAAGAAAAACAGACTCAATCTATGGTTGTACTAGCTTGTGCAATAGCTATGGCAATTGCAGGTATTGCATCTGCAACTGGTCTAGGAGTCGCAGGGGTCAGTGCTGCAGCAGTTACAGCTGAAAAACCTGAGCTTTTCGCAAAATCACTCATACTCCAGATGTTGCCTATGACACAGACAATTTATGCTTTGATAACATCTATACTGCTACTCATGGGTGCAGGTTTACTAGGTGGAAAAGCAGCTATGGACTTAAGCAGCCCAGCAATGGGAATGGCAGCAGTGTTTACTGGTTTACTAGTAGGACTAACAGGTCTATCTGCAATAAGCCAAGGGATTATATCAAGTGCTGGTATCTCAGCTACTGGAAGATCCCCTAACATTACAGGAAGAGCAATAATATTTGCAGTGATGCCTGAGACAATAGCTATATTTGGTTTTCTGGTAGCACTACTCATAATGGTACTAGGACTTAAAATACTTGGTTAAACAAAATTTCAGATAATTTAAGCAGTGATAACATGAGCAAAGAGAAAATAATAGAGAAAATAGAAAAGGATTGCAAAAAAGAGATAGACAACATACTAAAAGAGGCTAAAAAAGTTGCATCAGAGATCAGAAAAAAAACCCTAGCTGAGGCAAGAGAAACCAGCGAACATTTACTCGCAGAGGCAAAGAGAGAAAGTGAGAACATAAAACAAACAATAATAGCAAAAGCAAATCAAAATGCAAGGAGAAAACTTTTGGAAGGAAAAGAAAAAATCATAAAAGAATGCCTTGAAAAAGCAAGAGAAAAACTTTTCAAATTAAAAGGTGACAGATACAAAAAAACTGTTGAAAAACTAATTAAAAATGGGATTGAACTGTTTGGCAAGGACTGCATGATTATCCCCTCAAGAAAAGAGGATATAGAAGTAGCAAAGAAGTTAAAAGTTAAAGTCGATGAAAAAAGAAAAACAGGGACTTCTGGAGGAGTTATAATAGTTTCAAAAGATGGATTACAAAGCATCAATAACACCTTCGATGGAATACTTGAAAGAAAAATCGACAAAATCAAAACAGAAATTGGCAAGATGTTGTTTAAATAAACGCTAGGGGGAAAGACAAAGAAATTGTTTGATATATCAGATCTATTTAACGCAAATGCATACCAGTTCTGGTTTTTGTTAGTTGGCATCATAGCAGTAGCATTAGGCGCTGTTTACCGCCCATTTTCCAGCTATTTCAAATTCATTTATCCAAATGCAAAATATCAAACCATTGGAAATCCATTTCTAAACAAAAAAGAACTTGATAAAATGTCAGACTGTAAAAACCTAAAATCTTTTTTAGAGAATTTGAACTATTTCAAGGATTATCATATCAAGGGAGAAAATGCTAGGGATATCCAGTTTTCCCTCGATGAGAACCTGTTAGAAACAGTAGAAATGATGCGGAAAGATAGCAGCAAATCCATACACAGCTTCTTCGACACCTATCTTGAAAAATATGATATGCAAACTGTTAGAGATGAGATTAAAAAAACACTGGATAGGATGTTGGAAGGAGAAACATTTGAAGAGGAAGAGGAACCAAAGATTATATTTGAAAGAAACAGGAGACTCATAGCGCAACTAAGAGAAGCAGAAAACATGGAAAATCTAGAAAAAATCCTTCTCGAGTATGGGTTTGATGAGAAAATGGTAAAGGAGGTAACCTTTGCTGAGAAGGTTGATTTTCTAGCTGTGGATCTTATGATTGATAAGTATATTATAGACTGTTTTAACAAAATCAAACTTCCATACAAGTGTGACAAACCCATGGAGGCTTATCTCAAAACCTTTGTTGATATCTCAAATATAAAAAACATGTTGAGAGCAAAGCATCTTGGATATAACGTTGATAGATGCAAAAAAATGTTTTTAGATGGTGGCAGAGAAGTTGCAAAATGGTTATTTGAAGAAATAGCAGAAGTAGATCAAGTTCCTCAGGTTATATCATCTTTAGAGGGAACAACATATTTTAAATGGCTGAGAGATGCTATAGAAGATTATAACAGAGAAGACTCTGTTCAACCATTGGAGAATGCATTGGAGAGATGTTTTCTAAAACAGGTTAAGGATGTCTCTGTGAAATATTATTTAACTCTGGGGCCCTTATTACAATTTCTGGTGAATAAGGAATATGAAATAAGAAACTTGAAAATTATTGCAAAGGGAGTAGAGGAGAATATAGACCCACAAACTATTAGAAAATATCTACTGGTATTAGAGGACAAGGGGGTTTAGCAAAGTTTGAAAGTAGCTGCAATATGTGATAAGGACACTGCAATTGGTCTAAGATTAGCTGGGATAAAAGATGTTTACACTCCTGGCAATGACCTTGAAACTTTTAATTTAATTAACAAACTAATTGAAGAGAAATTTGGTGTAGTATTTATTAATGAGGCAATATCAAACAAATTAGGTAAACGATTATATGATATTAGACTCCAGGTTGAGGTTCCAATAATCGTGGAAATACCTGATAAGAAGGGTCACTTACCAGAATATGTTGATTATATATCTAAGCTGATTAAAAAAGCAGTTGGGATAGAGGTTTATAAACAAAAATGAGGAGGGTTAAAATTGGTCGAAGGAAAAAAGATTGAAGGAAAAATAATAAGGATCTCCGGTCCAGTGGTAGAAGCCAAAGGAATGCGAGGATCAAAGATGTATGATGTGGTTAGAGTAGGAGATGAAAATCTCATCGGTGAGATTATCAGGTTAAATGAGGACCTGGCAACCATTCAAGTATACGAGGAGACTAGTGGTCTAAAGCCGGGTGAAAAGGTAGTATCAACTGGTTCACCTCTCTCCGTGGAACTGGGACCTGGTTTAATGAAAAACATCTATGATGGGATACAAAGACCTCTGCCGGAGATCAAGAATATTACTGGGGATTTTATTTCACGTGGAGTAGAAGCTAAGGCTCTGGATAGAAAAAAGAAATGGCATTTCAAACCAACTGTTAAAAAAGGTGATAAGCTTGTTGCTGGTGATATAGTTGGAACTGTGGATGAAACTGCTCTCGTTGTACATAAAATAATGGTGCCACCTGATTTTAAAGGGGGAAAAGTTAAATCAATAGCTGAGGAGGGCAAATATACAGTTGAAGATGTTGTTGCAGTATTGCAAACAAATGGAGGAGAATACAGGGTTCGGATGATGCAGATATGGCCTGTGAGAAAGAGTAGACCATTTATTAAAAAATATGATCCTTCTTTACCATTGATAACCGGTCAAAGGGTTATAGATACTTTTTTCCCTATTGCTAAAGGTGGAACTGCTGCAATACCTGGTGGTTTCGGAACTGGTAAAACTGTGGAACTACATCAACTTGCAAAATGGAGTGATGCGCAAATTATTGTTTATATTGGTTGTGGCGAACGTGGTAATGAAATGACAGATGTTCTGAGAGAGTTTCCTGCGCTCATCGATCCGAGAAGTGGAAAAACAATTATGGAAAGAACTGTGCTGATTGCAAACACCTCAAACATGCCAGTAGCTGCGAGAGATGCCAGTGTCTATACTGGTATAACCATTGCAGAGTATTATAGAGATATGGGGTATGATGTAGCACTTATGGCTGATAGT
>JAGGYP010000088.1 GCA_021162485.1 Thermoplasmata archaeon | reverse complement strand
TTCTACGACTTTTCTATGAAAAATATTTTTTTAGAAAACATAATATACATTTGTTTGTTATTTCCTAATAAAAATGGGAGGTTGAGGAGTTTAGTGGTAGATATTGGAAAGGCTATAGAGTTTCCAATGAAAGACAAGGATTGGTTGACTAAAATTATCATAGGTGGTGTTTTATCTATAATACCAATTGTCAATTTCATCGCAGTAGGATACGAACTAAAAGTTATGAAAAATACTATAAATAAAAAACCAGCGATGCCAAAATGGGAGAATTTTGGAGAATTTTTTGTAGAGGGATTAGTTGCCTTCATAATATCACTGGTTTATATGATTGTTCCAATTATTGTTTTTGTTGCTGCAGCAAGATTATGGGGATTTTCTTTAGCCAACATGGGAAGATTTATGGGTAGCCCATTTGCTCTATTTACCGCATTTTTACCGCTCATTGGAATTGCTTCAGTTTTTGCAATAATAATTGGTTTCATATTGCCTATGGCAATAGCTATGTATGTATCATCAAAAAACATAGGAGATGCTTTCAAATTCAGTGAAATTATAAACAGGATAAAATCGGTTTTTGGGGAATATGCAATAGCCTATATTTTCATACTGATTCTAGGTATAATAGTTAGCGCCATTGCTGTAATTCCCTTTATCGGCTGGATTATTGCTTTGTTCATAACATTTTATATCGGTGTTGTAGCATCCAACCTGTTTGGAAAATTATATGTTAAATCAAAAGCATAAATTATCATCTGCTATAACGGAATTCGATATTGCAACTACCTTCCTTACTAACCATACAAGGACCTATGGGATGAGATGGTGTGCAAATCTTACCAAATAACGGACACTCTTGAGAGGTAATCAAACCTCTTAAAACCTCGTCGCATTTGCATCCAGATGGTTTTTTAAACTCCCTTCCCTCCAGTTCCACTAGTAAATCTTCATATTTTTTTCTCGCATCATACTGTGAAAATTTTTCCCTTAATTTTAACCCCGATTTTGGTATAACAGGGAAACCTCTCCAAGATATATCGAATGGTTCAAAAACTTCTTCTATCTTTTCTAATGCTATTTTATTGCCCTCATATCTCACCAGCCTGGTATATTCGTTTTCAACCTTTGCTTCTCCTTTTTTTATTTGCAAAGCTAACATATAGGCCGCCATTAGCAGATCAATTGGTTCAAACCCGGCTATAACCTGCGGCATTTTATGTATACTGGATATTTTTTCATAAGACTTCACTCCAATAATAGTTGAAACATGCCCTGGTTCAATCATACCATCTATTCTAACTTCTCCCATCTCCAAGAGGGCGTTAACAGCAGGTGGTATCAATCGATGGCAACATAGGATAGAAAAATTTTCAGGTGGATTATTCAACAGAACAGATGCAGTACTCGGTGCTGTCGTTTCAAAACCTATTGCCATAAATACAACATCTTTGGTCCTGTTTTTATTTGCTATTTCAATCGCATCTTCTATGCTATAAACCATCTTAACAGAATAACCCTTTTCTCTCAGGTTTTGTAAAGATTGTTTCTCACCAGGCACATTAAGCATATCCCCAAAAGTTGCTATAGTTATATTTTTCCTTGCCAAAAGCATTGCTTCTTCAATCTCTTTAGGTGTTGTGACACAAACAGGGCAACCAGGCCCCTGTCTAATATCAATGTTACAACTTTTCAAAATCTCATTGAGACCAAATCTGATCAGGGTATCTTGATGTGTTCCACATACATGCATGAATCTTGCTTCTATCCCTAATTCTTTTATATTTTTGATAATCCGCTTTGCTAATTTTCTGTCTCTAAGCTTAAATGTTCTAAAATCTATTTCTCTACCTGAATACTCTTTATTATACATTCGTTACCCCTAATTATCTCTACAAATTCGTTACCACATTTTGGGCATTTTATAATAGGAAAATGAGGGTCAACTTCTTCCAAATGTTCCGCTTTTCCCTTATAACCACATTTTCTACAATATATTTCAGATGATACATAGTTTATCTCTAGTTTCGTATTTTCGAGTATAGTTCCCTTTGATAGTTCCCTAAACAAATATTGTGCCTGTTCATCTGTTAAAAATTTAAGTTCTCCAACATCTATCTCCACTTTAATCACATTTTTTGCATTATATTCTTTGGCTTTTTCTAAAACAGTATCTACTATCTCCTTGATAAGAGAATACTCATGCATGAATATCATCTCACCAAAAGCATTTCTTTAAATATGTTAATTGTTTCTCTTGCTCTTTCCTCATCTAATTTCTCAATAGCAAAACCTGCATGAATCATCACATAATCTCCCTCTTTCACTGAAACCAAGGAGATGTTTACCTTTCTTGTTACACCCCCGCCGTAATCAACAAGAGCATATCCTTCCTCATCAAGGATTTTTGTTACTTTCGCAGGTACTGCAAGACACATAATTATCACTTTCTGAGTTTTTTATGTATTTCGCACTCGCTATATAACTCTATCTTATAAAATTACTCTGGGATTAAAAATATCTCGTTTCCATATCTAAATATATTTACAGTCT
>JAGGYP010000097.1 GCA_021162485.1 Thermoplasmata archaeon | reverse complement strand
CATGTTTTTTTTCAAACCCCATAATTATAATAGTATTATAATTATTTAAATTTTTCTATAAAAATATGTGTTTGTGTAAGAGAAAAATAGAAAAAATATTCTGGGTAAATAAAACATTTATTTAAGCTTATTTTACTATGATGATGCTAAACTTTTTTGATCTAAAACAGAAAAAGAAGGGGTATTGTATTTTTGAAGAGTTTTACAAGTGGAAACTACCTTGGTTGTCTACATATCCTTCTTTGATCAAAGTCCATTCTGATGGTGGAACTATAGTTGTTTTGTATATTGGTTGAGCATAGATTCTAATGTCTCTATCACCAGGTGTTGTTCCATTTTCTACTCTTCTATAGACACGGAATTTACATTTAACAGGTTCAATAGGAGACCATCCAGATATCTTTTTGAGATACTGCTGTGTGAGGTTTTCATCATAAACCCAACCGTTGACTGAGAAACTCACTGTCTCGTTAACTATTTTGTCTTTACCTGGTGGTTCAAAGAATGGCTCTTCTATAACATTGGCTTCAATCTGAAATGTGGGCAGATACAGTTCAAGCCAGTCATTTTGATCATATGGTGAACCGCTGCTTCCGTCGGAGTAATCCACGAGTTTCTTGTCGAATATGTAATAATAGTTCATGACGCTTCTGTAATTTCCCCATGTTTCTAGGTATCTCTCTTTAGCCTCACGTCTCTCTTTAGCATTTTCTCCCCTGGCAAAAGAGATATTATCACAGCCTTCTATTGTCCATGGCGCTATACCCATGGAGTGTCCTAGCTCGTGCATGGCAGCAGATGCAAGTACTATGCGTTGTGTTCTTGGTGTAAATGCTGCTCTTCTCAGATAGAGTTTATATGGGCTGCTATCAATTGTAAGTGTATCATATCTGTTGAATTTTGAAGGATGGCAGAATCCAGAGTTGTGAGCTACTACTAAATATCTGAATATTCCTTTTCTCTCATCTGGGAAATGATTGTTGTAAAACTGTAGCATCATACCAGAGTCCTGTGAAAGGGTATCATAATATGGGAGTAGTTCTCCACCGCCATTTGTCGGATCACCTGGCCATCCATCATCTATATATACGTTGATTCCATGTTGACAAAATCTTTCTATTAGCATCTGCTGTGATTCTTTCCAAAAAACATGTTGAATATCAAATAAGCCTCCTTTCTGCATGCCGTCTACTTCTATGTAAATATCTGGTCTAAATGGATCTGCAAACCATTTTGCCATCTTGTACTCCTCAATATTTTCTATTCCATCAATATCTGGGTCAAGGTTTTTGTGATCATCCCAAACAAGTGGATCATATCCCCATCTCCATTCCCAAGCTGTTGGTACACCATCGTTATCGGGATCCAGTTTTGAATCATCTACTTTGGGATTAGTGTGAAGAATATTTACTTCAACCCAGTAAGGTATTCCATCCATATCATAGTCTATCTGATAAAGATCAAACCATATCTCAAAATTATCTCCAACATAGTGACCATAACCATCGCAATCGTCAAAGTAATCATCACCAGTCCATCTGCCTGTTCTGTAATCATAAACAAGATGTATTTTTTCTCTCTCCACATCTTCTGTTTTGAAACCAAGTAAACCAGTCTTCTCTCTCTCCATAATCGTAAGTGTTACATCAGAGGTTTCCTGCTCTTCTGGAACATCTTTCATAATTTTGCTCTCTTGGAAAATTGCATCCCATGTGTTGAAAAGTGTCTCAGCCTTGGCTCCTCCAGCAGATTCTATGTCTTTACTCACATATTTTAGACCATCCATCTCACTGATAAAATAAAACATTGGTTTCTTCTTCCAAGCAGTACCTGGTTTAAACATAAGATCTAACAAGCCTCTATGTCTAATTCTTTTGACCTCTAAGACTAAACCCTGGTTCTCAAGTGGACTAATTCTGTTATCAGTTATGTTTAAAAGGTTTAGTAAACCCTCTGCCTTAAGCTGATCATAGGTTTTTGTTAAAAGCTCAGTTGTGTAAATCTTCGGCGTTATTACAATCTCTTCAGGTTTCTCCTTCCTAGGGAAAAAGGTGATATACACATATAAACCAGATAAGATTAGGGCTACAGCTATTATAATAGCTATAACAGCTTTTAAGTTTCCCTTTAATTTTTTTGTCATCTAGAAACCCCCAGTTTATTATATATATGGAATCGACTATATAAATATATCTTAAAAATTAGAGTTTATATAATTTTTTTAGAAAAATACACCGGTATTTACTATTCAACCCGATAACAACACTCGGTAACATTTGTATAAAAAATATTATATATTTAAAGCTAGAGATATTATGTTGATAGAGGCGATATAATGATTAGAAAAATCCTGATAGTTTTGCTTGCAACTGGTTTGATAATGGTTTCTTTTGCAACGGTGGGAAATTCAAAAAGGTTGAACCTGGTATCTCGAATGCAAATTAAAAAACCAGTTTCTCCAGTACTGGGTTTATACAATAGTGCTGATTTTGAAAGAGGAAAAAATGTAGCTGTTAACGCTGTCGTAGAGGATCATAAAGGTTGTCCAAATGGTGATAGACCACCTGAGGATGCTATAGACGGATATGATGGTACTTGGGCTATGATGTGTGGTGATTCCTATATAGTAATAGATTTGAAGAGAGATTATCAGATTTATAATATAAAATTGCTTGTTGGGTATCAGAGTAGTGGTAGAGCTGGAAAGATGAGCTTGTTTATAGAAAAAAATGGGCGTTGGATTAAAATATGGGAGAATGAAAACATACCAGGGTCGTCATTGTATACACCTATCTCATATAACATATTTTCTTGTTTAGGTGATAATACAAGAAGGATAAAGATTCAAGGATATGAAACAGGTGGTGGATATCCTGGTGTTGGGTCAATGTACGGCGTTTATGAGATATATGTATATAAGGCACTGTCATCTGATACATCCCTAATAACAAATATTGAACCAAGTGGTGAAAACCTCTACATTTTTGGAAGAGCTATCATGCCAACACCTGGTAGAACAGTTGTTATTGGTGGCAATGTAAAGGCGTATGCGACAGAAAAAGTCTCTAATATAGAGTTTTATTCTAAATATGAGTTAATGCAGACTAGTCATAATCAACCTGCTGTGTTAAATAAGAATGTTTTTGGTGATCTAAAGATAATAGCGTATACTAATGGTAAAAACTCTGCTACTATGTGTTTTTTTAGCAACTTTGTTTTATTTAGTTTCTAAAATAGCTCTTTCATATCTCTTCTTTTTTCTTCTAGATATCTATAAACTGTTGAATGTTTACTTCCATTAAGCAACATCTCTATAGCTGTCTTTATAGATTCCATAAACAACATATCAGCTATTACTGCTACAGTATGACCATATACAGATATATGAGAATCTGTAAGCTCTTCTAGGGTTTCTCTTGTTTTGCCTTTTCTACCTATTATTCTCCCTTTTAATCTTCTAACATGTGCCTTGCTTCTACCAGCGTAATCTCTGATGTCAAACAGGAAGAGATCGTAATCATCATCAAAGAGTTTGAAAGCATGCTCAGGTGAGAAACCTCTTCCAATAGCTGTTATTACCCTCTCCGCTTTTAGTATATCAACAGGTTCTTTAACATTTTTTTCATCTATTGTCACCTCGCCGGTTTCTGAATCAACATCAAGTTTTACATTTGTTTGTATCTCTATCTGCTTTTTTGTTTCTCCACCATGACCGATAAGAACACCTATCCTATCTCTTGGTATTTTTATATATCTCAATTTTTACCCCTCTCTATAATTTTATTATATAGGGTTTCTTCATCATGTTCTTTTAAATTGTATCTATTTCTGAAGAATCTAACCAGGTTGTGTATGTCTCTTTTTAAAAACTCTAATGCCATGGGATGTTCTATTACAACAGTCTGCCCAACGTCTATAATATATGGTTTTTCCTTGTAAACTAGAATATTATACTCGCTGAGATCACCATGTACTAGCTCAGCTTTTTGATACATTATCTTTATATATTTTATTAGTTTGTTTAAAAATTTTTTTGGGTTATCAAGTTTTACATCTCTAAGTAAAGGAGCAGGTACTGTCTCATCTCCTATATATTGCATCACCAGCACATTTTTTATTCTTCTTATGGGATGCGGAACTGAAACACCAATGTTTTCCAGGATTTGAAGGTTTTTAAACTCCTTGTTCGCCCACTCATAGATTAGATCCCTTCTGTTTCTAAATGTTCTGAAACGCGGATCTCCTTCAATGTATTTTGATATGTTTCTAAAGGTATGGGAAACCACTCTGTATACTTTCACAGCAACAAATTCTTTAGCGGGTGTTAAAGCACGGAAAACACAACCTTCTTTGCCAACAGATATTGGAAACTCAACTAGGTCTATTGTTTTATCTGAGAAAAGTTTACCAAAAACAAGTAGAGTTGGTTTATCAAAAATTCCTTCAAGAATTTTCCTATCAGCACCTATTCTACTTTTTATTTTTTCAATTTCTGTGTCAATTTTTCTAAAAATTTTTTCTCTCATAAAAATCAGTATTTGAAAATATCTATACTTTTTGGAATGAGATTTCTTCTGCTTAGATTAATAGCTTGCGTCTTGGTATATCTAAAAACAATATCTGCCTTATCATCTTGCACATCCCATGGTTTAACTATAACAAGATCACCGGCTCTAACTCTCTGATATCTTTTTAACCTGCCAGGGATTCTTGCCAACCTCGATTTACCATCTGCACATATTACTTTTATTCTAGATCCTCCAACAAGCTGCTCAGCTACCCCAAATAGCTCGCCTTTTGATGGATTTGGCAGTGGAAGTCTAAAATATTCTTCCTCTTGATCTGATTGTTTGTTGCTGGAATTCTGGATCATAAAATGCACCTCTTATGGTAACAATAACATCTTATATAATAATTTGGCATTATAAAATTTTAACTTATAACCCCAGTTTATCTGATATGTTTTGTAAAGCCTTCAAAGAAATCTCGAGAAATTTATCTAAATTTAAACCTATCTTTTCGCACATACTTATTCTTTCTCTGCTGCATCTCCGTGCAAATGATTTATCCTTGAATTTTCTTTTCAACGTATCCAGTTTTACATCCCTGAGCTTTTTAGATGGCATTATTAAAGCTGCTGCAATTATTAAACCAGATACAGCATCAGCAGCTATCAATGCATAGTCTAGTTTATGTTTAGGTTCACATCCTGTGTTTTCAAAGTTATGTGATTTTATAGCATGTATCATATCATCTGGGAGTTTGTCTTTTAATATTTCAGCAGCAACTAGAGCATGTTTCTCTGGATTTTGTTCAGTGGATTCAAAATCTATATCATGTAACAAACCACAAAGTCTCCATTTTTCTACTTCCTCATTGAGATTATTTGCTAATTCCCCAAGTATGGCCTCTACTGCAAGACAATGTTTAAGCAAATTCTCACGTTTTATATATTGTTTTAATAAATCTAGACCCTCTTCTCTATCTAGCATAAAAAACCAAAAAAACATTTAAATACAAAAAACTTGTCATTAAAACAACTTAGATAAGAATAAAAATAGTTTTGTATTTCATAGTGGAAGGTGATAAACCATGAGAGCATTTAGAGTAGAAGGCTTGTTTAAAATGGGTGAAAAAATTCAACCTTTCAAAAAAGAATTGATCGCGGAAACAAAAAACTCTGCAATAGAAAAAGTATATTCTGTTTTTGGAAGCATGCATAGGGTGAGGAGAAAAGAAATAAAGATAGAAAACATACAGGAGTTAAAAGAAGATGACATTACAGATCCTGTGACAAAATATCTTTTTAATAAATTTGGAGGACAAAAAAATGAATAATGAGAAGGATAAAGAGGCTGAGGTTTCTAGATATCTTGCCCTGTTGGAAATGTATAAGGAGCAAATTGAAAGTCTGACAAATCAATCGCAGATAATACAGGCGATGATAGAAGAATATAATAGAACAAAAATAACTCTTGATAAGAT
>JAGGYP010000063.1 GCA_021162485.1 Thermoplasmata archaeon | reverse complement strand
GTTTAAGATAGACCAAGGGATTTAAGTTAAAAATGAGAATATTATATGGTGTATGCGGCGAAGGTTTAGGTCATGCTATAGGAACTAGGATACTAGTGGATTATCTTAAAAAGAGACATGATATAGTAATCGCTGCAGGTGGCAAAGCATATAAATTTTTGTCTAAACATTTTGACATGATGAGAAAGCCTGGCGCAAGAGTTTATTTCAAAGGAGTAAATGTAGAAAGCCTAAACAGTTTTTTAAATAACCTGGAGAAATACAGGAAAAACCTCGAGAAATACTATCCAGGTGATCAGAGAGAAATTTTAAATTTGATAGAAGGTGAAATAACCTCATTAGTTAAAAAGTAAAGGTTTTTAATAATGTTTTAGATACAATTCTCTCATATTAAATGATTTTCTAAGAGAGGGAGATTAAAATGGTCGAGATAGCTCCATTTAAGGGTATATACTACAATAGGGAAAAGATAGATAATCTTGATGATGTAATGTCGCCACCATATGATATCATATCTAAGGAAATGCAGCATAAACTGTATGAGAAACACCCGTACAATATTGTTAGATTAATTTTGGGTAAAGAGTATCCAGATGACACAAGTGAAAATAACAGATACACTCGTGCTGCGAAGTTTTTAAAAGAATGGCTGGAAAAAGGAGTGCTTATAAAATCTGAGAAACCAGCAATCTACCCTTATAAAATTGATTACGAGATCAAAGGCGTCAAAAGGAGATTCAATGGTTTTTTTGTACTGCTTAAACTAGATCCCGATTATAAACAGGTTAAGGCTCATGAAAAAACATTGTCAAAACCAAAAGCTGATAGGTTGAATTTAATGAGAACAACCTATGCAAATCTAGAGCCAATTGAACTATTGTATGTTGATGAGAAAGACAAGGTAATGAAGGAAATAGATAATTATATTTTGAACACAGAACCAGCTATAGATGTAATTGGTTACGATGGTTTTAAACATAGACTATGGGAGGTAAATGATGAGAAACTAATCTCATTTCTTCAGAGTTGGATGAAAGATAAAATACTTTTTATTGCTGATGGTCACCATAGATACCAAACAGCCATAGATTTTGCTAATGAAATACGTGAAAAAACAGGTAACAGAGATGAAAATGCACCTTTCAACTATATGATGGTTGTCATAGCGAACATGTTTGATAAGGGTCTTGCTATTTTACCCACACATAGGTTAATAAAGAGGAACATAAGCCTAGAGGCGATACTCAAAGGAGTTGAAAAATATTTTGAAGTAGAAGAAAAAACATTGATCAGTAGAGATTACGAAGGACAAAGTAAGGAGATTATCAAAGCATTAGAACCAAAAGATAGGGAACACAAGTTTGCTCTCTATACTGGTGGGGACAAATATTATATTTTCACATTGAAAAATGAGAATATATTAGATAAGATGATGCCCAATTATTCCAAAACATTAAGAAAACTTGATGTTACAATTCTCCATAAGATAATACTAGAACCAGTCATGGGAATAAACGAAACTAATATCGAAGAGCATGTTAAATATACCCGAGACAATGTAGAAGCTATAAAACTAGTAGCTGAGGGTAAATTCGACTATTCCTTTTTGATGAATGCTACGAAGATAGAGGAGTTAAGAGATGTAGCAAATGCGGGAGAGCATATGCCGCAAAAATCTACCTACTTTTTACCAAAAATGTTGTCCGGTCTAGTCATGAGAAAAATTGAATAAAAACATGACAGCATTAAAATACTCCTAACTTGTTTCATTTTTTTAGATGTACAGAAACAAAGAAGAGCTCTATGAGTTGATCAAGGATATAAAGAGCAAAGAAGATTTTGAAAGAGAAATTAAAGAGTTAGTCGAGAGATATGGTAATTTAATTGATGAAGACGCCGCTGCCTTGCTAATAGTTGATAAAATTGGTAGAAACAAACAACATATTTTAGGCATAGCAGAATTAAAAGCAGATATGGACTGTACAATATTTGGAAAAGTCGAAAAAATTTATTCACCAAAAACTTTTGAAAGAGAGAACAAAGTTGGTAAGGTGGTAAATATTGATATATCAGACAACACTGGTAAATGTAGACTTGTTCTTTGGGATGAAGATGTTGAACTAGTTGAAAATGGAGTTATTAGAGTGGGAAGCATAGTAAAGGTGATAAATGGTTATACCAAGACCAGCAGAAATGGTTTTTTAGAGGTCAACGTGGGTAGATGGGGCTCAATAGAAGTCGACCCTGAAGATGCACCTGAGATAATAACAAAAGAGGGCATGAAAGAAGAACCCAATGATATAAAAGGTGAAATAGTTGAAATTAAGCCTACAAAAGCATTTTTTAGAGACAATGGGGAATTTGGGTTTGTCACAAATATTAGAGTTAGAAACACTGCTGGGGAGGAAATAAAATTAACCTTGTGGGATGAAAAGGTTAAAGAAATTCAGAATTTCAAAATTGGAGATAAAATACTTGTTAAGAAGGTAAACATTAGATATAACCGTGGTGAAAAAGAATTTCATGTCACATCAAATAGTGTAGTGTTAAAGACCTGACCATACTCTTTATAAATATGTTACTCCATAACAGATTTGGGAGGCAAATTGATGGCTAAGAATGAGATAGAAAATTTACCTGGCGTAGGACCTGCTATAGCTGAGAAACTCAGAAATGCTGGTTTTGACACTATATTAAGCATAGCAGTTGCTTCTCCCATGGAACTCGCTGATGTTGCAGATATTGGAGAGTCTACTGCAGCAAAAATAATACAAGCAGCTAGGAATGTAGCTGATGTTGGTAAATTTGAAACTGGCAATGTTTTATTAGAAAAAAGAATAAAAATTGGTAAGTTAACAAGTGGTTCCAAATCCCTGGATGAACTTCTCGGTGGTGGCTTTGAAACCCAGGGTATAACAGAGCTTTTTGGTGAATATGGTAGTGGGAAAACACAGATTGCTCATCAATTGTGTGTAACAGTTCAACTTCCAAAAGATAAAGGAGGCTTAGAGGGCCATGCCATCTATATTGATACAGAAAACACTTTTAGACCAGAGAGAATAGTTGAGATGGCAGAGGCTTTTGATATAGATCCTGATGAGACGCTTAAAAATATACATGTTGCTAGAGCATATAATTCTAGCCATCAAATGCTACTTGTTGAAAAAGCTATGGAACTCTCAAAAGAGATCCCTGCTAGATTATTAGTGGTTGATTCTCTGACAGCTCATTTCAGAGCAGAGTATCTTGGTAGAGGCGCCTTGGCAAATAGGCAGCAGAAAATAAATAGGCATATGCATGATTTACTGAGATGGGCGAACCTGTATAATGGTGTTGTATGTGTAACAAATCAGGTTTCTGCCAAGCCAGATGTGTTATTTGGCGACCCTACTAGGCCAATAGGAGGTCATATTGTAGGTCACACCGCTACTTTTAGAATCTATTTGCGTAAAAGCAAGGGCGACAAAAGAATAGCTAGGTTGATAGATTCTCCTCATCTACCTGAGGGAGAAGCTGTTTTCTCGGTAAAAAGAGAGGGTATAAGAGACTAGTATAGAAGAAAATAAGGAAAGATTTAAATCTTAAGATATGTATACCTTATATGAGAGGTGAGTAGTATGGCATATAAGCATGGGGATTGGACTCTGTATAAGAGGGATGTTAAGTTAAAAGGCGGAAAAATGCAGACTATATATTTCTTCAGCAGGAGAACACCTAAGAGTGGAACACCTTGTGACCTACCAAATGGTTACAAGGTAGAGATAAATAAGAGAACAGGCTTACCATATCTAAGAAAGAGATAAACACATCCTTCTCCTTTTATTTTTTAGCTATTTAGTTTATATTTTTTGTTTTTTTGATAAGGAATGTCCACAAAAATTTATATACTATGTTATATAAATTATCTATTGATGCATCATATGATTATAGATAAAAAGATAGTGTCTTTGTTATCAATATTTATTCTAATGGTCACAGTTTTATCTGGTTGCCTAGGTGGTCCAAAACATAATAATGAGGAGTATAAGAATATTATAAAAAATGATAAACCTGTAGTAGCGATAGATGCACCAGAGCAGGCATATATTGGTGACGAGATAACATTTGATGCTTCTAAGAGTTATGACCCCGATGGAACTATAGTATCTTATTATTGGGATTTTGGAGATGGTTCCACAGCTCAGGGTGAGGTTGTGAAACATGTTTACAATCCAAAGGATATGATGGCACCGGAGTATCCACTATTTGTACCTGTTACATTAACTGTTGAAGATGACAAGGGAGCATTCGACTGGTTAACATTTTCAATAAGTTTGATGCCAAAAAGTTATGTTTTCTATCTCTTAGAGGGTTCTTTGAGCATGGATAAACCATCCGAGGGTAGCACAGCTATAAAAGCTAATTTAGGTTTGATAAGACCAAAAATTGAGATAATTTATAGATTAGATAACCCCATAGTTATACCAACCTGCACCTGGAATGTAACAATCTATATGGAAAAAACGCGTTTTTCAATGTTATCAGGATTATCTGTTATCGCATTGGGTGAAAATGATACTGAAATAGCATCTCTAAACTCAGTAGGAAGTCTTCTGGGAAACATTGGTAAAACTAGTGTAACATACACCCTAAGCGGGACGTTTTCCGAAAACATTTTATATGGAATAAAAATAGTGGTGAAAGGTTTTTCAGTTAGAAGCTCAATTAAAATAATATATGGTGGAGAAAAAGCTAGTAATATCTATTTTGATTTGACCTAAGCAAATTTTTCATATCTCACTATTTCCTCTATTTTTTTCCTTGGTCTCTCCTCTGGTTCCTCTGCAGGATAACCTATGGTCATTAATACAACTACTTCTAAGTTATCTGGAACATTTAGTACTTTTTTCACCTGATCCTCATAAAACGCTCCAATCCAGCAGGTACCGAGACCTAACTCTACTGCCTCCAGTGCAATATGTTCAAAAACTATACCCATGTCTATCTTATACCATCTGCTAATGCTTGGATCTGCTATGCCAGCTATAACAACAGATGCTTCTCCAACAAATTCTTGGTTTTTACAAGCTGGAACTAGTTGTTTTTTAACAGTCTTATCTTTAACAATTACAAATATCCAGTTTTGCCTGTTTTTAGCAGATGGAGCTAATCTAGCTGCCTCTAATAGTAGGTTCAATTTTTCCTCTTCGATTTCCTTGTTTTTGTATTTTCTTATACTCCTTCTTTTTCTTATGGCCTCTATCACATCCATTACAAATTCATTCCTCCTCACCTAGGATTTGAACAAAAATTTCTCTATTTCTTGACCTTGTATCCAGTTCTAGGAACACTATTTGCTGCCAAGTACCTAGTGGAATTGTACCGTTTACAATGGGTAAGGTTAAACTGCATCCAAGTATGCTTGCACGTACATGAGAATGACCATTGTCATCATGCCATGTCTCATGATGTTTATAATAAACATTTTTTGGAGCTATTCTCTCCAGAGCATCTGGTAAATCTTGTTTTAAACCTGGCTCGTATTCTATAGTAGTCACAGCTCCAGTGGAACCCTTGACAAATATGCATGCTAAACCATTTTTCACGTTTGAATCTCTAACTATTTTCATAACCTGATTGGTTATATCAACCATATCGTTTTCATGTTTCGTATGCAACCTAATTATTCTGGTACACCATTTCATACTCTCTCCCCATAAATTTAATGGTTTTTCAAATCTTTATTTTTCTGCCAGAGGCATCTCTTTTAAAATACCCAAACTCAGGTATTTTAGCAAGTGTATCTCCCTCGAAAACCGGCCCATCTTTACAAACTCTTAACCCCTCTCCAATGCAACATTGCCCGCACAATCCAATGCCACATTTAATATACCTTTCTAAGGATGCTTGAACAGGTATTTTGCGAGAGTTACAGATATCAACTATTTTTTTCATCATTTTCTCAGGTCCACATGTTATAACTTGGTCAAAATCCTCATTATTGATTATTTTTTCAGCCAATTCAGATGCTACTCCTTTAAAACCTATAGATCCATCATCTGTGGAAATTTTTAAATCAATGTTTCTAAATCTTCTGGTGAAAAATAATTCATCCTTTGTTTTTACACCAAAGATCACTGTAACTCTTCTTTTTTTAGTAGATAAAATTTTTTCTATTAAAGGGGCTAAGGTAGCAATACCTGTTCCACCACCTACTACCAGAATTTTTTCACCCTTGATAGTGAAACCATTACCATAAGGGCCTCTAACACCTATTTTATCCCTTTTTTTTAGATCATACAACGCCCTAGTGGCTTCGCCAACTTTTCTAAAAGTAAAACCAATTTCTCTATCGCTTATATAAGAAACGCTCATGGGTATTTCATCTAAACCAGGGATCCATATCATCAGAAACTGTCCAGGGATGATATTTTTGCTAGGGAAATTAAAAAATATTGTTTTAATATTTTTTGCTTCTATTTTTGTATTTTTGATTTCAACTATTCTTGGACAGGTGATCTCATTTTTCAATCTTCATAGTCACCCTCTTCTATTTTTTTGTGCTAAGCCAATGATATCTAATAGTTTTCTATAGCCATGCCTTTTCATCCATTCTTTGAGTTCATTGTTTAGTTTTTTAAACACTTCTACTCCTCTATAATAGACTGCTGACCCTATCTGAACTGCTGATGCACCAGCCATAAAATATTCTATGGCATCCTCAGCAGTTAAAATACCACCAACTCCTACTACCGGGATATCAACCTCTTTGCTTATCTCATAGACGCATCTAACACCAATGGGTTTTATTGCTCTCCCAGAGTATCCTCCTATCTTGTTTGAAAGTACAGGTAAACCAGTTTCTATGTCTATTTTCATTGCCTTAACCGAGTTAACAGCAGTTATTATATCAGCTCCATTTTTTTCTGCAGTTTTTGCTATCTCTACTATGTCTGTTACATTTGGAGAGAGCTTCACAAGAAGGGGTATACTGATAGATGATTTCACGCTGGCAACTATGTTTCCAACTTTTTCTGGATTTGAACCTATTTCTAATCCATATCCCTTTGCATGTGGGCAACTAAGATTTAACTCAACTGCGTCTGCTCCATATGTTTCCATTTTTTTTGCTAGCAGACAAAACTCTTTCTCGTCTCTGCCAAATATGCTTCCTATTATTGGTATTGATGTTTTCTTTTTTACCAGCTTTATTTCTTCTCCATATGCTTCTATGCCAGGATTGGGGAGTCCCATGCTGTTTATTATACCACAATCAACTTCTACAATGGTTGGATTTGCATAACCTTCTCTTTGTTTTGTTCCTATGGATTTTGTGATAATAGCCGCAGCGCCATTTTTAGCGATTCTTATCATGCTCCCAGCATCTTCGTCCATTATACCAGATGCTAACATGAAAGGATTTTTCAAAACGAGAGTTGATAATCTAGTTGATGTATCTATCTCATCGTTCTTCATTGAGAGTTTCTAAACCTTTAACCTGATAAAAATGTTTTTATTTACAAAATATGCAAGATTTATTTTTTAAGAAATGATGTTTTTTTAAATAGTTTTAAACCATTATGTTTTTGTATGTACCTTATAACCAGATGGTTTGGAACCTTTTTATGCAATGAAAAAGGAGAAATTGAGGATTTTATAATTTTCCCTAAGAGTGTGAAGGATATTTTGGAGAGAATGAAAACCATTGACCAAGGAGGCATTTTAGAAGAAGAGAAGAAACTAGCTTCAAAAGCTGAGGGGGAAATTATTGTATCAGAGAAAAGATTAGAATCTTTAGGAAGATACAGACCAGAAGATAGCTTCTTTATCACCTTTAATGTAGATTTTAGGAAACATGGTTTTAGTAAAGAAATATTGAATGAGGTTATGCGAAGATTCTCTGATTTCAAAGCAAATAAGATCCTTTCAAAGAAAGATATTCAAATTATTAACTCAGTCAGAACCTTGGATGATCTCATTGAAATAAACAATCTGCTTTTGGAGAGGATGGGTGAGTGGAAAAAATTAAAAGATACAGGAAACAAGACATTTGAAGCATTAAAAAGCCTGCAGGAGAACGTATCTAAGAAGATAAAAGAAATAGAAAAAAATATTAAACTAGATATGGAGGATGTCGCGCCAAATATTGCAAATATAGCAGGTCCTATCATTGGAGCTCGTTTAATCTCTTTAGCAGGAAGCTTGGATAAACTTGCAAGAATGCCAGCATCCACAATCCAATTGTTAGGCGCAGAAAAAGCATTTTTTAGATATAGGAGAGAAGGTGGGAAGCCGCCAAAGCATGGAATATTGTTTAGACATCCTCTGGTTTCAAAAACCTCTTACAAAAAAAGAGGGAAAATAGCGAGGCTGCTCGCAGATAAGATAGCTATTGCAGCAAAAGCTGATAGGTACACTGGTAAACTGATATCTGATTTGCTTAAAGAAAAAATAGATTTAGAAGTTAAAAGGATAAGAAAAACATAAAATTATGTTGTCATAAAGAAATCTTTTAATAATAACAAGAAAATGGTTGAAACCACGCAGGTTAGAATCATAACAGGTGTTCCAACTCTAAGCCATTCTTTTGCTGATATTGCATGCTTTGTTTTCTCTGATAGCGAAACTGTAACCACGCCTGCAGTAGACCCAATTGGTGTACCGTTTCCTCCAAAACCAACGCCAAGAGCTAGAGCCCAAAATAACGGCGTTGTTGGAATACCATGAAGCCCCATCTCTTTTATAATAGGGATCATAGCTGCTGTGAAAGGAACATTATCTATAACAGAGGAGATAAATGCGGAAACCCAGAGAATTAATATTGTAGCATAGACAGTATTTCCTTTAGATGCACTCAAAAGCCCTCCACCTATGGCTCTGAGCACACCTAGTTTATCTATAGATCCAACGAGAATAAAAAGACCTGCAAAGAATAGGAGAACAGACCACTCTATGTTTTTAGTAACCTCACCTATCTCTGGAAGATTTATTGCCAGTGATAACCCTGCACCTATAAGACCTATTGTAGCAATCTGGAGATGAAGAAAATAATCATTTAAAATAAACAATGTTATCGTAAATGCGAGAACAGAAAGAGAGAGAAACATCATTTTTTTATTTTTAACTAATGTCCATTCATCAATATCTAAAACCTCGCTTTTTAACCCTCTGTTATCTAGATCTTTATAAAAAAATTTCATACAAGATAGGGTTACAAGCCATGCTATCAATACAGGTAAACCAAGATGAATAATAAAACTATTAAAACTAAAATTAGCGGCAGAACCTATCATTATGTTTGGCGGGTCTCCAATGAGAGTTGCTACGCCACCAATGTTAGAGAGTAATGCCTCACTCATCAGTAATGGAATGGCGCTAATGTTTAACCTATTGGCTATTTTAATAGTTAAAGGAGCTATTATTATTATGGCTGTTGTGTTATCAACTACTAATGACATCAAAGTGGTTAATGTTCCTAAAAGTACTAATAGTAACCATTTTTTTCCTTTGGAAATTTTAGCTACTTTTACTGCTGCGAATTCAAAAAAACCAGAGAACTCTAGTATCGCCACCATTATCATCATGCCAAGAAGAAGTCCTAGGACGTTGAAATCTATAAAACTAAAAAAGTTATTCTCGTTAAGAACATTATAATATCTCCCAATAACGAGCATTGCTATGCATCCAATCCAAACCGCGATAGTACGATGAATCTTATTAGTTAGTATACCTATAAATGAGGCGATGAATACGATTAAAGCTAGTAGTGTATAAGGCTCCATTGTCAACCCTTCTAAAGATTATATCTTCCTCTAACCAATATCACAGGAACTGATGACATTGCTGCTACAGTTCTAGATACATGCCCAATGACAATGTTGCTAAAGAAACCTTTTCTACCTGCACCCATCACTATAATATCATGATCTTTGATCTCGTTTAGTATCTCCTCAGCAGGCTCACCTTTTTTATGTATAACCTTGATTTCTATTTTTCTCTGTTTACATTTCCATTCAATATTTTTTAGAACTTTCTCATTGAAATCTGCATCAGTTTTTGATACATATACTGCTGTTATTCTAGCGTTAAATGATAAAGCCAAATCAATTGCAACATTTTCTGCATTTTGCGACCCATGTGTACCATCAGTTGGTAACAATATTTTCTCAATTTTCTTATCTTTCACTTCTTCTCTTATCAGAAGAACAGGAATCTTTGTTTTTTTCAAAACATTTTCAACAGTTCGCCCCATTCTAAGCGAAGGTAATCCTCGAGGGGAGCATCTGAAAGCTATTAAATTTATCCCATTTTCTTTTGCATAATCAACTATTTCCTCAGAAGGGTCACCATATAAGATAGTCCTCTCTTCGACATCTATACCTTCTTTTTTTAAAACCTCAACAGCGTGATCAAGAGCCTCAGCAGCATGTTCCTCTAGTTTTCTTTTCAAAATCCTTGTTAAGTGAACACCACTTGTAGTGGTTTCTACAACACTAACCACGTAAAACTTTGAAAATGGGAAAATATGTGCAACGTATTTTAATATATGATCCTCCAGCTCTTTACCATATGTTGGCAAAAGTATTTTTCTAAACATCGAGTTTATAAGTAAAAAAGCTCTAAATAATTTTTTCTAAAAATTAGTGAGAAGTTTTTTTATGTTTTATATTAAATATTTTCCTAAACTCTTCTGGTTTAAGTTCTTTTAAAATACCCCAGTAATCATCTTCATATTTTCTTTTGATTCTCGCAGCTTTAAAGCGCCCATGGAAATAATCTATCTCTCCGCTGAGCCATCTTTCAAGAAAAATCATGGATTCAAGGTAATCATCATAGTTTATATCCTCATTTTTTGAAACAGTTTTTATTCTGTTTTTCAAGTACTCTGTTTTTATCTGATCCTCCATCATATAAATAGATCCTCCTTTACCTAAAAATAAGTTCTCTAACTCTTATATAAATAGTTAATCTATATATAACTTTTGTTGAAAAAACAAAATTCTTTAAAGGAATGGAATTGTTATAGAAAACTACTTGATGAGCAAAAAAAGCTTTATAAGTATATTTCATAAAATTGTTTACGATTTTACAAACAACAAAATTGATCCTTTGAAAATAAAAAAATTAAATGATTTTATATACTCGTTTATAGAAAACTTTTTTGTCAAATTTGATTTTCTTGCATCTTCATATGCTTCAATATATGAGGATTCTGTTAAACGAGAATTGTCATTGTTAGATGTCACTAGAAAAACAAAAATACTTCACATAGGATGTGGTTTTCTTCCATTGACTGTGAAATATTTATACAAATACACGCCAGCTGAGCTTATAGTTGGTATAGACAATACAATGAGAGCGGTTAAGAATGCAAGATTGTATCTAACCAAGGAAAATATTAGAGGGAGAGTAAAAATAGAATATGGAGATGGAGTCTCCTATAAATTAGAGGATTTTGACATCATATTCTTATCATGGGGTGTGGAACCAAGGGAAAAAGTATTACATAACATTTTTGGAAGTATGAGGAAAAATGGTAAAGTCGTTTTGAGGTTGCCAAGCAAAGATTGTTTAGATGAGAAATTAAAAAGGATGATTAATGAGCATGGCATGGTTATAGCTGATCAAGTGGGTCGTCCTTTTTTCGGCTCCGCTGTTTCTATTTTGCTCATGAAAAGATAAACCTGTTTTTGAGATAAAGTATAAACCTGTACAGGGGCATATTTTTGCCCATGTTAGAACAAATGAGATCTGTTCTATACTCTTGGGCGTTGCCAATGAGATGGGTATGGTGCAGTAGCAAAAATTTAATGATTCATTGATAAAACTTTACGAGAAATATATTGCTGATATAGATGTGTTGGAAACACTTTTTCCTATTAAAAAAAGTGGTTTGGTAAATCCTCATAGGGAAAGATTAAAAGAGTTTATATAGCTTATTTGATTCTCTTAACAGGGATACCAGCATATAGGCTGTTTCTTTTTAGCCCACTATCTTTTGGAACAAAGCTTTTTGCACCCACTATCACGTTGTCCTCGATTATACAACCTGGCATGATAAATGCTTCTCCGCCAATCAAACAATTTCGGCCAATTTTGGTTTTCTTTATAATTAGTTTTTCCTCGCCTATATGGCCAAGCACCATGGATTTTCCACCAATTAATGTGTTGTCCCCTATTTCTGTCATACATGGGTCGCTGATCCATTCTTCTCCAGCGAGGAAAACATTCTTACCTATTTTTGCACCAATGAGTGAGAGATAAAATGATTTTATAGGTGGTAAAACAAAAACATTTATAAGCTTGTAAACTGGGTAGTACAATGCTAGGAAAACTATGTATTTGAAAACATTTTTCTCCTCCAGCGTCTTCTCATATTCTCCCTCTTTGTACTTGAGTTTAAAAATGTTTATAAAAAATGCTGATGAGAAAACCAGGGAGATCACTAGGATTAGATAGCTGATTACTAGTGCGATGGAGAAAATGAACAGGTTGATTAGAAAATGAAAAACAAGGAGTTTCATCACAAGGTACAGGAAGAGAAGAGGAAAAAATAAGCCAATAGAGTAGGCAAGGATTGGTATAACAAAAACAAGGATCAACCCTGTTATACTTAAAGGATAGGTTGATTTTCTTTTTTTCACCTATGTATCTTACTATCTAGTTATTGATATGCATTTTTAGCTATTTTTTATTTTAGGATATCAGATGTTTTTTGTATGTTTACCCAACACATTATTTTTCGACTATAGACGAAATAAAAATCGACAAAATTATATAGAACTTAGTTCTATTTCCATATTTGGTGGTAAATGAAAGATGGGAAAAACCATAGACGATTTTTTAGAAGAGGAGTTATCAGATTTTTGGGTTGAGACCGAGTTACAAGAATAAACTTATTTTAATACTTTACCAGTTTCCATATACCAGAGATAGAGATCAAGCTCAGCAAGACTCACCCCTACTTTTCCTGCAATTTTTCTAAGCAAACCCTCTATCTCAAGATATTTCCGTTTGGATAAAGATTTAGGCTTAACTATAAGATTATATCTTGAAAGCAGATCAACTATGTGAAAATCTATTATAGCCAGATTTTTAAAACCAATGTTTCTAAGAAAATGACTGGCTTCCTTGTAACCAACACCTTTTATATTTTCTACCAGCCATTCTCTGATTTCTTTCTCGTTATGTGATTTTAAAACCTTCTCTAGTAAATTTTTATATTCTCTAGCATTTACTATGTACTTTGCCCTGCTTTTTGGGTATCTATGACCAAGTTTCTTTAGTTTATCTGCTAGTTCTTCTTCTGATAAAAATAGAAAACCATTGTCGATCTCCCTTTGTATCTTTATACTTCTTCTCGCGTTAAAATTTGCGGTTAAAATGCAAAAACAAAGTTCTTTGAAAATAGTGTCAACATTGCTTCTGCCAATTTTGGTAAACTCATTGATACGAGTGTTTACCTTGTTTTTTACCTCTGAATCTATTAGATGTTTTAAATCGTTAATCAAACTGCTCATTCTTCAACCCTGGAGGATTACCTCAAGATCTGGGTTTTCAAGATAAATTTTTCTATCTCTCTGGCTGTACAACAAACCTGCTTAGTTTTTTAACTATGTTGCATGGTAGTGGATTTTTGAGTTCAACCAATAGAATTTTACTGTTTGGTTTTTGAATAGTTAAACTCACTTCTCCCGTTGTTTAGTAATTTTTTCTAGTAGAGGCAGAAGTTGTTTTTCATATATGTTGTCCCATGTGTATTGTTTTATGATGTTTCTAAACAGTTTTTGTATTTTGATTTTGGATGTAAATAAGATTATTTTATCTGCGATTTTTTCTGGTTTATCTTTTAGGTTGAAGATGCAAACATTTTTTTTACCAATTTCTTTGAATGGAGGTATATCTGAGCAGACAACTGGGAGTTTTATCATACCAGATTCTAGTAGAGGAATTCCAAAACCCTCATGGTAACTTGGCATGAACAGTATATCTGCGATTAGATATAGATCTCTCATGGTGATTCTATCAGGTGATAAATGTTCTCCACTCTTGAACTTGTATTCTGCTAACAGTAAAACATCTTTCTCCACGTCTAATGTTTTAGCAAGAGATTTAAGTTTTCTATAGTATTCTTTAGCTGTTGCCTCATGTGGATCATAGGCTCCTGTTACTATCAATATTGCGTTTTTACCTTTGTCTTTTAAAGCTCTTAGCACCTTTATGGAGAGTTCTATGTTTTTTCTAGGATGCAATCTAGATGGTTGAACCATGATAAAATCTGCGTTAAAAAGATGTTG
>JAGGYP010000009.1 GCA_021162485.1 Thermoplasmata archaeon | reverse complement strand
TAAAAAACTAATTTAAAAGCTAATTTTTATTTTAAATAATTTTTTAAATAAATGAAAATATATTTATATTATTATAATCACATACTAACATAATGAATCAGAGATACTCAAAAACAGGTTTGTATAGAGGACTACTATTGATTATTGTGCCGTTCACAGTATACTCAATAGGATTAATACCGCCTGTACTCTCTCTGAAGTTTTTTATCAACTTGTTAAATTTAAATAATTTATTTCATTTAGTTATTTTTTCTTTTGTACTTTTTTTTGAATTATTATTTTTCTTTATCTCAGAGGTTTTAACAACAGCTTTTTTCATAAACATTTTAAAATTGAAATATGAAGAGGGCATATACGAGTTGACATTAAGGGATAAGACATTTTTTAAATTTGTTCTATTCTCAGCAATGTATTTGCCCCTGATTAAGTTACTGAAATTATTTGGTTTAGAACCCTTGGCTACCAAGTATGCAAAACTACTCGGAGCAAAAATTGGTAAAAATGTTATTTTAGCCGGCAGGATAAATGACCCCTGTTTAACAGAAATAGGTGATAACTCCGTAATAGGCGGTCATTCTATTATTTCAGCTCACACAGGCGAGGACAAGTTGATTCTTAAAAGAGTAAAGATAGGCAAAAACTGTATAGTTGGTGGATGGGCTCATATCATGCCAGGGGTAATAATGGAGGACAATTCTGTTTTGGGTGCTAGAAGTCTTGCTACAAAAAACAAGGTTCTAAAAAGTCATAAAGTGTATGGTGGGGTACCCGCTAGAGAGATAAAAACAAGAAGAAAATTCCACCCTAGGAGGGAAAACGTTATATGATGAAAATATTTGTCTTAGCTAGTGGCAGATCAGGAACCAAGTTTCTAACCGATTTGTTTAGATACAATGTTAAAAACTGCACCTGTAAGCATGAACCTTTTCCAGACATGTTTGGTCGACCAATCTACTGGTACAACAGGGAAGAGATTAGCAAAATAAGGAGATTGTTCTATATCAAAAAACTGAGGATCAATTACTCTTTTGGCGAAGTTTACATAGAAACAAATCACGCCTTTCTTAAATCCTTCTGTGACGTAGCTATGGAGTTTTTTCCAGATATGAAACTGATTCATCTTATAAGAAACCCTTTGAAAGTGGCAAAAAGTGAGCTAAATAGACATCTTGTAATAAATAAAATCTATCTCCCCTTTAGATACTATAGAAAAAATGGTAAAAAATATTTTAGATGGGCTTTAACATGGGAGGAAAAGATTTTCCAAGACATAAGATACCTAGATCTCACACCCTATCAGAAATACATAGTGCAATGGATAGAAATTGAAAACCGAGCAATGAGATTTTTAGACAAGTACGATAAGCATAAAGACTGTTTCACCTTGTTAGTTCCTAAGGATATCAACAATCCCTCAACTATAAAAGATCTTTTTGATTTTTTAGAAGTCAAACTCAAAAGAAAAAATATATATATCAAGGGAAGGAAAAATAAAACACCAGGTGCCAAGAAAACTATAGTTACTGAAGAAGATAAAGCACAATTTAGGGAAGTTGTAAATAATTTACCAGATAAATATCTAGAGATTTTCAAAAGAGAACCATATAAAAAACTTAGCTGGGTTAAATTTCTGCAAAAGACAACTTAATTTTACTACCCAATTTAAACGTTCTTCTAAAAAATTTTTAAATCAGACAATTATTATAACCTCTTTCTCTATGTTAAAAAACCACATTGATATATGTTCAACTAAAAATTTCATACTAGAAAGATGCAATGAGGATGGAGGTTATTCTTTTGCTAAGACAGGACCATCTACAGCATCTGAAACATTTTACTCTGTATCATCTCTGCTTATGCTAGATATAGATCCTCCAGACAAAGAGAAAACTATAGAATGGCTGAAGGCGAAACAACTTGAGGATGGATATTTTCCATCTATACAAACCGCGTTCTATGTCGCCAATACTTTAAATTTACTTGGCAGAAAAGTTGAAAAAGTGGATGAATTTTTAGAATGGTGTTATAAACATTATAAAAATGGTTTTTTCTCTGAGAAAATCGAGAGTATGCCATCTTTAAAAGCAACTTATATGCTAACTGGTTGTATATGTATATACGCAGACAATATACACAAGGAGGAAATACATAAAATTCTTTCTAAAAAGTCCCTGCCTGATAACCTCACAGATATATTTCGACTGGTGAGAATATATGAAAATATAAATATAAAACCACCGCACGAGCAGGAGATAATATCGTTTATTGAAAAATGTAAAACACCCTCAGGATATTATTCTTTAATACCTAAAGCAACATCTTTCTTGGAACACACCTATCATGCTGTTTATTTATCCAGGAGATTCAATGTATCATTTGACAGGAAAAAAATAAGAGAGCATATACTAGCTTGTAAGAACAAAGACGGTGGTTTTGGCAGGGCATCAAGCTCTGCATCTTTTGTACAATACACCTATTATGCTATAAAAACTCTGAAACTCCTTGATAAATAGTCTAAAAATGGGCTCGGAGGGATTTGAACCCTCGACCTCCGCCTCGTGAAGGCGACGTCATAACCACTAGACTACGAGCCCAAATAAAGAAGTAAAAGAGAATTTAATAATTTTTTCAATTTTAGACTGATTAATAAATTAGAAAAAATTATTTATGTTAAATTTGTTTACTTCTACCTAGATTTAAATTTGGGGGAAGCTCATGATAAAATTTAGATTATTCAAATCTAAGAAAAAGGAAGAAACCAAGGAGGAACTCCCAGAAGCAATAGAGGAAATAGTTGAGGCAGAGCCAGTCGAAAAGGTAGAAGAACCTGTTTCACAGGAAGGTAATGTGCAAATTACTGAGGAGAAAAAAGAGGAGTCTTTTGTCTCTACACCCACGGATTACTATGAAACCTTAACCTCAAGTGATACAGAGGAGACAAGAATGGTTGAGACAAAAGAAACAAAAGAATGGACAAGAAGAACTTGGAAGGACGTTTCAGAAATTGAGAAAATAATAGATGAGATGAAAATCGAACGTACGGTAAAAAAAGAAACAGACATGGAAAAGAAAATAGATCGAATACTTTCCAAATCAAAGTGAAAACAAATAATTTTATTAACACATAATCATTTAACAAGAGTGATATGTTCCTAGAAAACAAAGGTTTAACATCATTTCTATCTGGACTGGGTTTTACATTCTTGGCTCCATATATTTGGTTTTTTGCATGGTCAAAGCCAATTTTTGTTTTTGTAATAACAGCAGGCATAGTAGCTGGAATAGTGATACCTCTGCTTCTATTTGCGTTTTTCAACAACCACATACTCGCCGGTTTTATCTCAGGAATGCTTGTGATGATCATAGTTTTTCTAATAGCATCATCTTTCTTTCAACATGGTCTACTTGGTATACATACATTAGTAGTTTCATTAGTTTCATCAGCTAGCGTATATTTACTTCTTTATTCTCTTAGAGGAAAAGAATAATTTTTTCCATTTGATAAGGTGCTTTTTATGATAGCCATATTAAGAATAGGTCATAGGCCTTTTAGAGACAAACGAATAACAACACATGTGGCCTTAGTTGCACGTGCCTTTGGTGCTGATAAGATCTTTGTAGATACTAGGGACACTAAATTGGAGAGCACGATTTTGTCTGTTGTTGATAGATTTGGCGGTGATTTCAAGATAGAGACTGGTGTTGATTGGAAAAAAGTTATTAAAAATTGGAATGGTGTAAAAATCCATCTCACCATGTATGGTTTACCACTGGATCATGTTATACCAGAGATTAAAAAACATAGAGAGGTGCTTATTATTGTTGGTTCAGAAAAAGTGCCAGCTGAGTTATTTGAGCTAGCAGATTATAATATTGCAGTTGGAAATCAACCTCATTCTGAAGTTGCAGCAGTTGCACTTTTTTTAGACCGATATCTGGAAGGAAAATGGGCAGAGAGAGTATTTGATGGAAAAGTAAAAATTGTTCCCAGCGAAAAAGGGAAAAAAGTAATTTCAAAATAGAAAAGATATTTAACCCTATTTTTTGTTTTCCAGTAATACTATGAGCATTCCCTCAGCAGAAGAGTGTATAGACCTACTGAGAAAAGTTGGTTGTCCTGGGGAAGTAATAAAGCATTCTTTACTTGTTAGAGATATCGCTGTTGAGATAGCAAAATGCGCTAATGCAGATGTTAAGCTTGTAGAGGCTGGTGCATTGCTACATGATATAGGTAGATCAAAAACACATGGCATAATGCATGGTGTAGAAGGTGCAAAAATCGCTAGAAAACTTGGCCTGCCAAAAGTACTTGTGAACATCATAGAACATCATCTAGGCGCTGGGATATCCTTAGAAGAAGCTAAAAAACTAGGGTTGCCACCAAAGGATTATACCCCAAAAACTCTAGAAGAAAAGATTGTTGCACATGCAGATAATTTAACAGAAGGATCGAGGAAACAGAGCATTAAAGAGGCTATTGAAAAGGAGATAAAGAGGGGTAAAGCAGAACTGGCGAAAAAGATGCTAAGATTACATGAAGAGCTAAGTAACTATTGTGGAATAGATATTGATGAAATAGAATTAAAACAATAGAAATATTTATAATGGAATTTACTTTCTTAGTTTTTGAAGGAGGATTTAAATATGCCAGCCGTGGTTGATCCAGATAAATGTGTTGCCTGTGGAGCTTGTGAAAGCGAATGTAGTGTCGGTGCAATCACAATAGAAGACGTTGCTGTTATAGATGCTAATAAATGCGTGGAATGTGGTGCCTGCGTAGATGCTTGTCCACAGGGTGCAATAACCCTAGAATAAAACATCTGCTTTTTAAATCTCTTTTTCATCTTCATTTTTTGCAAAAAGTTTATTTTTGTTAAATATTAATC
>JAGGYP010000070.1 GCA_021162485.1 Thermoplasmata archaeon | reverse complement strand
TAGGTTAATTTTAAAAAGTATAAAAGTTATTACTATTTTAATAAATCCTTTAATAAATTTAAATACATGAGAGGGATGGGAGAAAAAAGTATGGTAAGGAAAATACTAGCTGTTTCCTTTGTTGTTATGCTGATTATATCGATATCGATATTATCTTTTTATAAAGGCAGCGCAGAAGGGGGAGATTCATACTATGTATATGGTTTAATAGAATACATTAATGGAGAGCCTATTCCAAATAACGTGACAGTTACATTAACAAATGAAAACACAAATGGTGTTTACACAACAACAACATATACAAGTGGAACAAATGTAACAGGTTTTTACTATGTTCCAGATGTGTATATTATACCAGGAACCGATGATGAGTCTGGTAATATAATAAATGTGAGCGTCAGTTATGCTGGGAATACAGGGTATACTACTTTTGTTCTTGGTAGCTATGGTGGTGAGCGTAAGGATATAACAATATCTGGTAATTTGCCACCAGATGTTAGAAACAAGATACCAAATGGTACTACAAGCGATTACACTGGTGTGCCACTAACCTATTCTATTAAAACAACAGATCCTGAGGGCGATAAGATAAAATACTATTTCGACTGGGGTGATGGAACAGGAACATGGACAGATCTTGTACCTTCAGGCACAGATGCATATGCTACGCATAGTTGGTCGCATCCAGGTAATTATAGCATAAGGGTTAGAGCTATGGATGAACATGGGGCAGAACTTGGATGGAAAGATACACCCTATTATAGATGTTCACATCCGTTGAATATCACTGTCCTCAATAGACCTCCTATTGCAAACTTTACATATACGCCTTCAAATCCAATAACACGTAGTACAATAACATTTACAGATACTTCTAGCGATCATGATACATCTATAGGCAGCTGGCTTTGGGATTTTGGGGATGGAAATACTAGTACCCAACATAATCCAACTCATCAGTACCAAGTAAAAGGGACATATACAGTAACTTTAACAGTTACAGACTCTTATGATGGCAGCACCGATAATATTACCAAGAGTATCACTGTTTTAAATTCACCGCCAATAGCAAATTTCACCTACTCACCAACTAACCCTACTGATTTAGACACAATTCAATTCACAAGTACTTCATCAGATTTTGACGGAACAATAACTAATTATACCTGGGATTTTGGAGACGGAAGTGTTTCCTATGAGGAGAATCCACAGCATAAATATGCAGATAACGGAGTGTACACGGTAACCTTAACTCTGAAAGACAATGAGAATGCAATAAATAGCACGACTAAAAGCATAACAGTTTTGAATATTCCACCAACAGCTAATTTTAGTTTCCAACCATCAAACCCAAGTACAACAAGCACAGTGAGATTCAAAGACGCTTCTGTAGATTCTGATGGATCTATAGTTTCATACTATTGGGATTTTGGTGATGGCACTAATTCAACAGAACGAAACCCGAAGCATAGATATTATGTTTCAGGAAAATATGAAGTGACATTAACAGTGACAGATGATGACAACGCCACAGATACTGAATCTTTGAATGTATATGTGGAAGGCCCTCCGCAGAATAAACCGCCAATTGCAAAATTTGGATACAAGCCAACTAGAATAATTGAGAATAGTCCAATATATTTCACAGACAAATCCAAAGATATCGATGGAAACATAGCTAAGGTTTTATGGGATTTTGGAGACGGGACAAACTCAACGGAGCACAACCCAATACACAAATATGCAAAGGCTGGAACATACACAGTAAACTTAACTGTGATTGATGATAAAGGCGCTACAGCCTCTGTGCAAAAAACAATATACGTCTTATCAAAAGGAGAAACTGAGCAAGTAAAACTAGACTACACCCCTAAAAATCAGGGTAAGAACTATATTGTGTGGAAGGGAGATTCAATAAACGCTAGCGACCTCGCATTGCAAATAGGGCTTGAAAAAGGTGAATCAATAGCTATATTCAACTCGGAAACTGGGAAGTGGAACGAATATATTTATGGGGTATCACCTGAATCACAAGATTTTGTTATTTCCCCATTTGATATAATAAGAATAAAATGTTTGTCAAATAAAAATGTATTCATAGAGGCAACCAAAGAAAAATACGTTGAGCAAAAGAAGATACCACTTAAGTATACATATGATAAGAAGAACAAAACAGGTAATCCTGGATATAACTATATTGTATGGATGAAAAACGAAATAATAAAAGCAAGTGAACTAGCAGTAGAAATAGATCTAAAACCAGGGCAGGTTATAAGCAAATATGATGAGCAAACAGACAGTTGGATTGGTTACATCTCTGGAATTGGCCTGGAAGGCACTCCTTTAGATTTTATAATTGAGAAATGGGATGTTATTTGTATTAAAGTATCAGAAGAGAAGGTACTAATTTAGGTTAATGTGGTGAAAATGAGTTCGAATAACCTTAAAAAGTCGGCCGTGATAGCAATCTATCTTGCCGTATTTTTAGCCAACTTCTTTATATTTACACCACAGGTAAAGAGTCTAGAGAACCCCCATTATTTCTATGGCTATGTGTATTATCAAAACGACACAAAAGTTCCTGCAGGTACAGTAGTAACTCTAACTGATTATAATAATAGCAATTACATGACTACAACTACTATTGATCTAGGGAATGGTGTCACCAATTACTATCTGGCTGATGTTTCACAGATAACTGGTAGTCAAGACGGAGATTTAATAATCCTCAATTGTAGTGTAAACGGGGAGGTTGGATGTAATTCAACAAATATAAACATTTCCTTGGGTTCACAACAAGTAGATTTGCATTTGGAAACACAATCTTTAAGTATATCTGTTTCACCATCTCAGTGGAATCAAGGCTTCTTGAATATAGGCAGCTCAAATAATACAACAGGAGGTTATTTTAATTTGTCTAATAATGGTAACACGGAGGTAGATGTTCTGATACACGGTGAAAACATAACTTGGGACGGCAACACCTGGTATCTTTCATCTAGTGCTGATCTCGATCATTTTGTATTACAGTACAGAAAAACTGTTGATTCTGTCTGGACAAATATAGGTACTACTAATAGTACATTTATTAGCAATCTAAAACCTGCTTACTCTTGGTACACCAATTGGACTAGATTTGATCTTAAGATAATACTTCCAACAAGCTCAAACAAGGATCCACCGCAGATAGGTTTTAATGTAACTTTCTGGGCGATTGTCTCATAGTAGTTATAAAACAGGTGATACTGTCACAATCTAAAAATACTGTTTAAAGAAAAAAAAGAAAAGTATATAAAAAATGAATTGTTTTAATTAATCGTATTATAGGATGGGATGCAAAAATGAAGAGATGTGAATGTATATTCTTAATCTTATTGATAGCATTAACTTTTACTCTGCCAATGGTTTTAGGTGCAACAAGTGACTCCATATATGTAACCTTCGATCCAACTGGTAGCATAGATATCGACCTTGCTCCAGCAGGTACTGATATAGGATCTGTTACTGCAGGTAGCTCTGCAGGGACAGGAGACACTGCATTTACGCTATACAACAACGGAAGTGTTGGTGCAGATACACAGATTGAAGCTAATGCTACTACCGACTCAGGTGAGCTAACCTTGGATCCAGATGGAAGCCCAGGAAAAGATTACTTCTCATTAGAGACTACAGGAAATGCACCCCACCAGTATATCACAGCTACTCCAGCTAATTGGCAGCAAAACCTAGCACCAGGTAGTTCAGTAACCTTTGGAATAACAGTATATGTCGGCCAAATCTCTGCAGATTATGGTCCGCAGAAAGTAACAATCAATGTAACAGGTACCGCTAGCACATAAAGACCCTAATACCTAATCTCTCTCGAAAAATAATAATTATATTATTTCACCCCTAATAATAATTAGAATAGGGAGGGAAAAATTAGGAAATTGAACTCCAAAAAAACTAAAACACTAATGTTTATAATATTTTATCTAGTAAGTATGCTATTTTTTTCATATCAAACCTGTGGGATAAAACTCTGCCCTCCCAAGATAACAATTGATATTATAAGATATACAGGTACTCCCTTCTCCTTTAAAATACAGGTAGAAAACCCTTCTTCCACACCCGTAAATGTTACTATATCCATCGAAAACCCCCCCAGAGAGAGCTTGACGGAAAATTATTCATACATACCAGACCTCTCCTGGATAAAGGTGGATAAAAAAACCAAATATATACCCCCGTTCTCATCAATCTTTTTTAATCTGACATTAGATATACCTAATAGTGAAAAAGCCCTGCATTATAATGAGAAATGGGAGGTATGGGCTATTGTTTGCCAGAAGAGGAATGCTAACATTGAAAGCGGGGTAGCATTTAACATAAAACTTGCTTCTAAAATCTTTATCCATACACCAGTTGAGAAAGCCTTGTTATCACAACCATTTTATATGATACTATTTGTATTAGCAGGAATAATATTGATTATACTATTTTATATGGGAAAGAAATTTTTAAAGGATAAGTTGTATATCAAATAATTTTTAGCGTTTCTACAGCTTTTCTACTCGTGTATTCGTTTTAACCCTGTTTTCATATATTT
>JAGGYP010000019.1 GCA_021162485.1 Thermoplasmata archaeon | reverse complement strand
TGAAGTTATTTTTTCCAGTAGTAGACTATCAGGAAGAGTTGTCTACATTGACAACTTTGGTAACATTATAACAAATATTGAGGGGAGTAAATTATTAAATAAGAAGAAATTTGATGAAGAGGTGAAGGTTACTTTAGGAAATAGAAAACATAAGTTAAGGCTTGTCAAATCTTATGGTTTTGCAAAAAAGAAAGAGCCATTGATCACGATAGGAGGCAATGGGTTTATTGAGATTAGCATAAACCAGGGAAATGCGGCAAAGGATTTGGGAGTTAAAAAAGGTGAAAAATGCATAATCCATTTAAATTGAAAAGCAATCAACTTTTTAAAAACAATAGGAGGGGTCTAGGAGAGTATGAAATACAAGTACTTCATAATTATAATAGCATGTATAATAGTGTTAGTATCAATTTTTGCATTACATGGTTTTTATAATAGAGTATCAACTGAACAACCAAAAAATATTATCTGGAGTAAAACATTTGGCGGCCCTCAGGAGGAGGAAGGATGGTTTATTAAAGAATGTGAAAATGAGTTAATAGCCTTGGGTTATACTTATTCTTTTACTACATATGAGAACAATAGTGATATATGGATAATATGTTTAGATTCAAATGGAACAGAGATTTGGAATAAAACATTTGGTAGTTTTGCAGATGATTATGGCAAGTGTATCGTAGAAACCAAAGATGGAGGGTATATTATAGTTGGGAGCACATATTCTTATGGGGAAGAAAACAGCGACGTTTACATAGTGAAAATAGATAAAAACGGCACAGAAAAATGGGAGAAAGCAATAGGTGGTCTAGATTACGATGCAGCAACCTTTGCTTTAGAGGACATTAATCAAACTCTTGTTTTAGGCAACACCTATTCTTTTGGTGAAAAAAACAGCAGTGACATATGGCTTATATCACTAGATTCAAATGGAACCGAACTATGGAGTAAAACATACGGTGGCGAGGGATATGATGGCGCAAGATGCATCAGAAAAACAGCAGATGGAGGATACATCATATCAGGTGAAACAGAATCATATGGAAACGGATTATTAGATATTTGGATTCTAAAAATTAGATCAGATGGAACAGAGATTTGGAACAAAACATATGGTGGCTTAAAAGATGATACATGTAACGATATTATAATACTACCCGATAATAAATATCTAATAGCAGGGCACACACATTCATTTTCAGATAGTTGGGATGCATGGATTATATGCATAGATTCAAATGGAACAGAGATTTGGAATAAAACATTTGGCGGAAAAAAAGATGATGGAGCAAGTTCTATTATACAGGTTAATTCAACACAATACATAATTACTGGATACACAAAAACCTATGGAAAGGGAGAAGGAGATATGTGGATTCTTAAGATATCCTCTAATGGAACAGAGATTTGGAATAAAACATTTGGCGGAAAAAAAGATGATGGCGGGGTTTGGATAGAAAAAACAACAGATGGAAACTATGTAGCAATAGGATACACCAGCTCATATGGAAAAGGACAAAATGACATATGGATATTAAAAATAAAAGATAGTTAGAACTCTCTCTTTATATTCCCGTCTACAGTTGTATATGTACTATCTCCCAAATAGTAAACAGGTTTTACATTCTCTATTTTCAAAACACCTTTTTCAAATGCAGAATCATCACCACTAACTGATACCACCTCGCCCACGACAAAAAAATGATCACCCAACTCGATTGTATCTCTTAGTTTACACTCCAAATGTGCATAGCATTCTTTTATTAAGGGTGCTTTAATCTTTTTCGCTGGAAGAAGTGTCAAACCTGTTTCTTTTATTTTATCAACTGATCTTCCAGAGTGTGTTCCACAATAATGAACTCTTTCTAGAATTTCAAAAGGCGCAAAATTTACTGCAAATTCTCCTGATTTTTTTATCAACTCAAAAGAGTATCTTTTTGAAGAAAGGGATATCCCGTAGAGAGGTGGCTTTGCAGAGATAGGTGTATGCCAGGCTACAGTAACAATATTTGTCTTTTCTTCATATTTACATGTTACTAGGACAGCCTGCATGGGAAACGCATAGTGGTAGAAGTTTCTAAGAGAACCATCAACTTTCATCTTAGAATCCCTCCTTTCAGTATAGCATCTAACAAGCCATGTGCATAGTTTATGCAGCCAAAAGATGTTAAATAATCTCTTTTATCTAAATAGTATTTTGCATCGTTATAATAACGGGTTGCTAGGTCGACTATTACATCCAGTTTTAGATCAATCCTCTCTACCTTCTTTACCTTACTAATGTTTTCCTCGAAGAGAACTATATCCTTTAGTATCCTCTGCTCAGTTGATTTATTATTTTCACTCATTGTAAATTAGAAAATAAAAAGAAAAGAAAAAAGTTTTGATTTATAATTTATCCACTTTTAATGTATTAGTAGCTTTTGCAATATCTGGTACAGTAGCATCTGGTATAACTCTTGTATGGAAAATGCTTTGTTTAACGGCATGCTTATTGGCAACTCCTTCCAGTCGCTTTCTGCACCATGTGAATCCTTTGCTTTCACCCTTATCACATAGTTTCCTTTTTCTGTCCATGTGTGTTTTGCCGTAGCTGTTTCTCCACTGTTATATGGTCCTAACCATCCACTGTTTGTTCCGTCTCCCCAGTCGAAGTAGTAGTAGATTTGATCCTCGTCAGGATCAGTTGATGTAGCAGTGTAGGTGTATTCTACTTTTATTCTCCCTGAGTTGGGCCCGGTTACTGTGGGTGTTGAAGGTGCCTGGTTTTCTATTGTAACGGTTGTATCATCTGTAGCTGTTT
>JAGGYP010000098.1 GCA_021162485.1 Thermoplasmata archaeon | reverse complement strand
TTTTTTCAAATCATTATCAATATAAAACTCAACTTTTTCTATACTAGTATCATCATTTGCATAAACCTCAACTTCTGTCTTTCCGATAAGAACTGTACCTCCAAATGGCAGTTTTAGTACAGGTTTACCAAATAAATACAAATAGCCTTCTTTTGGTGATATTATACCAATTTCTGGTGGCAAATTTCCTTCTAATACTACATCTCCTGCAGCATCATCTACATAGTATGCAGTAAACTCTTTAGTATTGTCTGGCGGGTCAGAGTATCCTTGGTGTTCTTGAGAATTAAACAATACTGCAATAACCATCAGGTTTGAAGGATCAACATCGTTGTATTCGCTTTCTGCTGGGTTCCATTCGTAAAACAAGTTTGTTTTTTCTTTTGGGGGAATATTGATGTTTGTATCTGCAATAAAGTCAAGAAAACCAAAGTGATATGGATTGCCATCATAGTCATACCATCTAGAATTTATCTCTGTAAGATATATTTTTAAAAAACCATTGTAAGCATTTTCTTCATTGTTGAGGATAGTAACTTCACAGGAGACAACCTTGTTGCAGCAACCACCTATCCAATCTGCTTCTACAGAAATTTCCACATTTGCTACCTCTCTATCGCCTGCTAGTAAAATTTTATTCTCATAAGGCTCTGTTCCATGATAGCCACCATATATTACTTCATATCCACCATCAAAAAAACAAGTAGGGAACCCTTTCAGGTTGTAATCATTCAAAAGTCTATCTCTTGCTTTCTCGTTTTTATCATAAACTAAACTCACATAATAAAAAGGATACTGAGAGGAACTATAAATTTTGTAAAGTGCATCTGAGACCATTGGGCAGTATGGGCACCAAGTTGCTGAACCCTGCTCGCAGAAAATAGTGTGAGTAAACTCTTGGGTATTTGTGCTTAACTCTTTAGTATTCCTTTTGAGGTTTATGTTTATACCTGTCACACCAGCTATACTAGTGGTGAGCATTAGAATAATCAATATGTTAAGAAAAATTTTTGTTTTCATTATACTTTCACTTTGAATATACTTATGCTATCCCCATATTCTTCTAGTTTTTCGAAATCATAGCCTTTTACGTAGATTTTTGTGATTTTCTCATCTACTACTTTGCTATTGTCAAAGTCTTTATTCCAGTTCCACTCGAAGGGTCTAGAGGTGTCAACGTATACTACTTCTTTTCCACAGCCACAAGCCATTGGAAGCATAAACTCAACTTTTGTTACGCCCTCTGGAGCGTTTACTTTAACTGTTATATCACCGATTACTATCTGCCCTATAAACGGTAGGATCTTTATGCCAAATAGGTAAATTCCATTTCTTGGTTTGATTATTCTGAAATTATCAGATAAGGGCATAGATAGTGGCATGCTTATTTTTAGTGTGGCTGGTTCGCTTGTTGCTCCGTATTCGTCTGTTGCTGTTACTGTTAGTGTGTAGTCTCCTTTGTTTTGCCAGGTGTGTGTGGCTTCTACGGTTTGTCCTGATTCTACTAGGTCTGTGCACATTTCATTTCCATCTCCCCAGTTGAAGCAGTAGAATATTTTGTCTCCATCTGGATCTGTTGTTGTGGCTGTGTATGTGTAGGATGTTCCTGCTTTTCCGGATGTTGGTCCTGTTACTGTTGGTTTGTTGGGTGGGTTGTTTAGAATGTTGCTTATGATACTGTTTTTCTTTTCTGTTTTTATGTTTATGTTGGTTGCTGTACTCATTAACACTAGTATAGATATAACTACTAAGCTCCACACAATTTTTTTCATATTATTCCCCCGTTATTTCAAATATGTATCAGATATTTAAAATTAACCATAGTTAATATTAAACCTCGAGAGTAGAAAGTAATTTATTTTTAAGTAAATCCTTTTGAAGTATTGCTCCTATTATTTTATCTTGTAATTCTCCATTTTTGAATACTAAGAGGGTTGGAATGCTCATTATGTTATATTTCATAGCTGTTTTAGGGTTGTTATCCACGTTTATCTTGGCGAAAATAATTTTGCCCTGCAGCTCTTTTGATAAATCTTTAATCAGAGGCGACAACATTAAACAAGGTGCGCACCAGGGTGCCCAGCAATCTATTACAACGTTTTCATATTTGTTTGTTATTTCCTCTAGCTCGTTATCATTTATTTCTAATGGTTCCGAAGGCCATTCTATTTTTGACAATTTATCACCAGAATCGAGATACAAAAACTGGTATTTAACGTTTTTGCCAAAACAATGCAAAAATATAGAAAAGTCTTAATGCTACTAATTTATTTATCAAAAACCAATGACACTGTTTAAACCATATGAGACGATGGACTGCGAGAATCTAATGAAATGCGCGTTTAACCTAAACGATTTAGACATAAACGTGTATAAGACACTTGCAAAAACAGGAGAAACCAGAGTTGAAAAACTATCAGAATTACTTGGTAGAGAAAAGAGCACCATATATAGATCACTGCAAAAACTCGTCTCATGTGGGATATGTATAAAGAAAAGCAACAACATAGAAACCGGTGGCTACTTTTATACCTACATTCCTCTGTCCAAGGATAAGGTAAAGA
>JAGGYP010000081.1 GCA_021162485.1 Thermoplasmata archaeon | reverse complement strand
GGCAATCATGTGTTTAAGAGTAAAAACTATGAGAAGGCGATATCACTGTTGAAAAAACACTAGTCTAATTCTATTTTAAACCTGATATTAAATCTCGTAATACCTTTTCCTTATCCTGAGCTTTTACGACCCCACTTGCCAGAAGAACGCCATCTGTGCCAAGTTCTATAGCCTTTTCAACATCTTTTCCATTTTTCACGCCAGCGCCACATAATATTCCTATGTTTTTACTTATTTTTCTAACTTCTTCAACAGTGCCCTTGACAATTTCTGGATTTGCAGTGGTAACAGATATGTCTCCGCCGATTAGCTCTGGTGGTTCAACAGCAACAAAGTCTGGTTCTAAGGCAGCTATTGCCTTTGATGTTTCGATATTGTTACTACATACTACGGTTGTTAGTTTATTCTCCTCCGCTCTCTTTATACAAGTATCTATATCCGCAAGTTTTAATCTATGCTCACTATGGTTTATCAACGTACCATTAGCTCCTGCTTCTTTTACCGCCTCTGGTAGCACCCAACCAGTATGGCTTCCTGGGGAAATAGGGTCAATATGCTGTGCCAATACTGGGATATCTACAGAATCTGCAACTTTTTGAATATCAGCATGCTGAACTGCTATGGCTAAGCTAGCACTAGTTTCCTTGGCTAGTTTATCCATTATCTTTGCTAATTCTACAGCCTTTCTACCTGTGGCCTCAGAGTAGGTTTTAACATTCACTATTATTATCGGCGTATCGAACATACAACATCGGTTTAGTTATATCAACGCGGTTATATATCTTTTCTTAAATACTCTGCTTCTGTATCCTACAATAAATAATTTTTATATTTTAAGAAAAATATTTATATTAGCGTGGGGGTAAACTATAATAATGAGACATGAGAAAATCAAAAGCTAAGATTATATTGTTGATAACACTGGCTGTGTTATCCTCAACTATTTTTTCAAGTGTGTACAGCAAAGATGGCAAGCAAGATAACTCAATTGTAATAACATTGAAAAGTAATAGCTATTCTGTTAAAACATTAGAGAATGGTTTTTCAGAAATATTGATGGATGATTTCGGTTATGATATGACTCCAGGTAAGCCAAAGTTGCCTGCTAAAACATTTTTTATTGGTCTACCCCCAGATGCTAAGGTTTCTCAGATCAGTATTGTAAAGGATGATAAGATTTCTATTCCTGGTAAATATAAGATAGTAAAGGTACCAGGTTTTGTCTCATTTGATGGAAAAACAGTAGTTAAAGAATTAGATAGCATCACCAGTTTGAAAACCAATGTAAAAAGTAGCGATAAAAATGTTTTTAGATATCTCGGCATGGGAAAAATTAGAGGATATTCCTATGCAAGGATAAGATTCTATCCGTTCACATATAAAAACAATAGACTGACTCTTCATACAAAAGTAACTATCAAAATATATTATACAAAGCAAAATAAAACGGTAGCGTTTGATAGTTTAATGGATGATGAACTATCAAGAGTTATTTACAATTATAATGAAATAAAAAGCTTTTATACCTATAAGCCTAGGAATATATCCGAGCTTTCACCTCATTATGATTATGTTATTATCACGTCAGATAACCTAGTGGATGCATTGAGTGATTTTAAAAACTATAAGGAGAGTCTTGGTTACTCTGTGAAAATTGTTACAACCTCCTGGATATATGAAAACTATAAAGATAATGGGGAGGATAAGGCTAAAGCCATCAGAGATTTTCTTCAGGATAAGTACCTCTATAATAATGGCTGGGGTATTGAGTATGTTTTGTTGGTAGGTAGCAAAAAAACTATACCCATGAGATATTGTAATCCTTTATCTGATAACACAGATCTACGAACACCTACAGATATGTATTATGCGGATCTATCTGGCGGTTGGGATTCTGATGGTGATGGTCTCTATGGTGAATGTTGGGATGATGACCCTCATTTTACAGCAGAAGTATACGTGGGCAGGATACCATTTGACAATGCTAATACAGTGAAAAGTATATGTGATAAAATTAAAGATTTCGAAGAAGATGGAGGGGAGTGGAAGGAGAGAGCACTACTTTTAGGTGCAATATTGGCATATGATAATGAGAACAATGATAGTGGCTATCTAAAGACCGATGGTGCAGTTTTAATGGAGAGATGCAAAAACAACCTTTTCAAAAAAGCAGGGTATTCCGTGAAAACAATGTATGAAAAAGATGGTCTCAGTCCCTCCGAGTATAGTTGTGACAAACCATTGACAAAGTCTAATGTGATAAAAGAATGGAAAAAAGGATATGGTATAGTAAACTGGCAAGCACATGGTAAAAACACATCGGCTTTACGAAAAGTTTGGTTACAAGATGATGGAAATGGCGTTCCAGAGGGATTTGAGATGGAATATAAACAGTTCATAAGCTCTGAGGATACATCTGATCTAAACAATGGGAAGCCTTCTATAGTATATGCATGCTCATGCAATAATGCTAATCCAGATGATAGCTCCAATCTTGGTTATAAATTACTTAAAAAGGGAGCTGTAGCATTTATCGGTGCAACAGGTATAACATTTGGGACTATTGATTGGAGAAACAAAAATGATGGTGGTATATCCTCTTTGGATTACTATTTCTTTGAAAGGTTTCTAGGGGTTTATCCAAGGATAGGAAAAGCATTTTATGAGGCAAAGGTTGAGTATGACTGGAATTTTAACCCGTTTCCTGGATATTGGACTGAGTATCAAAACCTCTACAGCTTCTGTTTATATGGAGACCCCTCTCTAAAAAGGTTAAAAACTGAGAATCCAAAAGTAGAGATAATTAGACCTTTAAACTATCTTTATATTAGGAATACTCAGACTGTTCCAACATTTATAATGCCAGTAGTAGTTGGAAAGTGGATAACTGCACAAGCAAAAATAACATTTAAAGACAGAGGGGCAAGGATAGAAAATGTTATGTTTTGCATAGATGATGAACCAATAGGTTGGGATTGTGGGGATAAGGAGATTTATGAATATGACCTCGGCAGACCAATGAAGGGTGTTCATACAATAAAGGTCGTAGCATCTGATAGCATGGGTGGCAGAGGAGTAGATGAAATAAAAGTGTTAGCTTTCATAACATAAAATAGTATATTTAATAAGGTTGTTTACAATTTTGTTTTTGCTAAAAAATGGATATTTCAAATATTCTACCAGCTAGCGGTTTATTCTTGGGAGTAATACCTGCCCTAGTAATATTATACTTTACCATAAAGGGATATGAAGATTATTTTAAGGATAAAAAGATTTTTTTGAGTTTTGTTGCGGGACTATTAGCTGGTTTCTTCTCAGTACTTTTCGAAAGCTTTGTAAGAAACGCAGGAGTAGTTTCTTTAATTGTTTTGATACCATTTTTTGAGCAGATTGTAAAAACTTCGATTCTAAACAGTAGGCTAGCTAGAGGAACTGAGGGGGCTCCGATATATGGTGCAACACTTGGACTAGGTTTTGGCTCTATCTTCATACCATTTTCCATGGTTATCTATGCATCTAGGTGGGGTAAACTTGACATTGTTGATCTTTCTATTGTTACACTTGGCGCAATAGGTTTTATTTTTTTCCATGGTGCAACTGGTATCTATATTGGGTATGGTGTTAAGTCAGATAGAGTGTGGAGATATTTCATC
>JAGGYP010000096.1 GCA_021162485.1 Thermoplasmata archaeon | reverse complement strand
TATAATTTATGGTATAAATATCTATCTGCAGTTTTCCTAATTTTGCTTCAAAAAATTCAAAATCAATATATAGAAAACTGGCATTCACCGCCAACTATGCAAGAAGGTTTTATCACTGTAAATAAAGACTATGTAATTCTATACAGATACCACAAAAGAGACCAAAAATACAAGTATTTCAACAGAAAATTCGAGATAGCTCTGTTTAGAAAAAAATCTTCAAAAAGTGAACTTCTACTTATTTTGGATAACTGTGACACAAACCCTGGTAAATGGTTTCCCCACATTCATAGGCCAAATTCAAACAAAAAATACTATCTTGGCATTTCTACCTTGAACTGGAATGATCTGAAAAACAAGATGCTAGAATGTTTTGTTAGTGAGACAGCAGAAGATTACAGAGAAGATTTCAAAAAAGCTATAGATAAACTTTTATCACCAAAACTTTCCTAAATAAACGATATAAAACCTTGTTATTTTTCTATTAGCTATTGGTATTCTGCAGTGCATCTTATACCTTGCTATAACAAGTTTAAACTCCATTATAGTGTTAGGCTATGCTTTCGTGTACCTAAACCTATATTATACTCCCTAATCTCATCAATTGGAACAAAAATTTTATTTATTAAAATTGTATTTATATTATGGGGAATCAGGAACTTAAAACTTTGTTCCCCATCTAAAAAATCTATAACTTCAACTAATTTAAATGTCTACCAGTTATGACTTATCGTCACTGGTTAGACTCAAAATCTGAGATTCATTGAGGAACAAACAATCCTGATTCCCCTTCTCAAACTACTTCAACTTCTTTTTATAGGTTTTTAATGTAGTTGCTAAATCTTCTAATGTGCTTTCCAATGTACCTAATACTTCATGAACCTTATCTGTAGTTATGGCTCCACTTTTCGATGGTTCTATTAATCCTTCATGCTCTAATATTCTCAGAGAGTATCTTACAGAGTGCTGAGGAAGGTTTGTTAACTGAGATAATCTTATTATACCTATCGGCTCGTTTTCTTTAACAGCTTTCAACACCTCCAAATGTCTACCTAGAATGTTTATTTCTGAAACAGTAGTATCTAACAAGGCAGATCTTTTACGTGGCAATTTTTCACCTCCTTGATATTTTAAACCTCCATACATTAGCACAATTAAAATAATCTTTCAAATATATAATGTTTATTGTTATCATGGTGCGCAATATCTATAAGATTATAGAAAGGTAACATTTGTACAACAAACTATTTATACATTAGACTATATAATAATATATTGCTATCACCTACCATCTCCCCTTCTTTTTTATTTTTCCAAGAAAAAATCTTTATTCTATGTCCGTTCTAAAAAATTTAAATATCATTTTTTATAAAATAATATATATGAACATGAGAAGTATAGGGATCATAATAGTAGCGAGTATAGTGTTACTATCAATATTCACCACCTCAGTTGGAGCCAGATGCACTACATGTACATCAGAAAAATCAGCCTGCACAACTAGAAATTTCGAGTTCGTAAACTACTTCTGGAAACTAGTTAGAACCATATTACAATTTGAATTGCAAACAGAGCTATCCTCTTATGAGAAAGAATCCTGCCAAAAACCTTATCATAAAGCTCGTATAGAAAATGAATACGCTGTTAGATACGAAGAATATTACCATCCAACTATTGTATATCCTAGTTGTGCTGTTATAATTGGTGGCGGCACCGGTTCATCAAACTCCCCTGAAATATCATACTACGCGCATAAAATTTACCTAGGGCTAAAGAAGAAAGGTTTTTCTGATGAAAACATCTATTATATTAGCGCAGAGCGGAAAACAGGAGTCGATGCATTTTCAAACAAAGAAAATGTTAGATACGCTCTCAAATACTGGCTTAGAACTCACTCAGGACCCATGACCAACTGTTACATCTTCCTCCTAGGCCATGGAAATCATAGAAAAGACGAGGGTTTACTCCTGCTAGGGCAAGGTTACATAGGTGAAAGCGATGTAGCAAAATGGATTGATGGAATAAGCTATAAAAAATGCCTAATAATGATTGGATGTTGTGCCGCCAGTTATTTCAAAGATGGACTGAGTAGAAAAAACAGAGAAATACTGATACCTCCACGTTATTATGCAACAACACATGATATCGCTGTTTTAACAGATGAGGCTCTTTCTAAGGTAGAGATTAACAAGGATCATAAACAACTACCTACATACCCAATACCATTCCCATATAAACACATTAAACCACATAAACTGTTAAAGATAAAAATCATCTAAATTTGGGTAATCTTTTTGAAACAATAGATGTTACAATATACTATATGAAAATAGACCCATGGAGCGCCACTACCTACCAAGATTATGCAAAACTGAGAGAAGAATTTGGAATAGAGGAGTTCACAGATGATATTATCAAGGCTTTACCAAAACCTATAAAGATACTAAGAAGAGGCATTGTTTTTGGGCATAGAGATTTTTACAGGATAAAAGAAGCTATAGCTAAGAAGCAACCTTGGGCGATACTAACAGGTTTAATGCCATCTGGAAGAATGCACCTAGGTCACAAAATGGTTATTGACGAGGTAATATATTATCAAAGTATAGGCGCAGATGTTTCCATCGCCGTAGCAGACATAGAAGCATATGCCACACGAAACTATAGTTTCAAAGAAACAGAAAAATTTGCTTTTGAGGAATACCTGCCGAATTACATCGCCCTGGGTTTAAAACCAAAAAACTGCAGAATCTATTTCCAATCAAAAAACTCTGATGTCAAAGACCTTGCATACATACTTGGTAAAAAAGTGAATTGGTCTGAGATGCTCGCAATATATGGTTTTAACAGTTCAACAAACATGTCACATGTTTTATCACCACTTATCCAAGTTGGAGATATCTTACATGTACAACTTGAGAAATATGGCGGCATAAGACCAACCTTGGTTCCAGTTGGTGTAGATCAAGACCCACATATAAGATTAACTAGAGACATCGCTGATGCTTTTCGTCTCTACAGTGTCACTAAAACCAGTGATAACAAAATAGGCGTGTTCATCAAGGTAAACGAAAACATCAGAAAACTATTAGATGAAGCTCAAAATGTTTTAGAAAACCTTGGTTATAAAAAACTAAGGAGAATAGACAACTACAAGGCGATTTACATAGAAGATGCAAAAGAGGAAGATATCAAAGAAATCGATTTTATACTCACTAAAAATGAAAGAAAACTCAACGAGAATAGTTTCCTGTCACCCTCTTCCACTTATCATAGGTTTATGACAGGTTTGACAGGAGAAAAAATGTCCTCATCAAAACCTGAGACAGCAATATTTTTGACAGACAAACCAGAGGAGGTTAGTAAGAAGATAAGAAATGCAAAAACCGGTGGAGCAGCAACACTTGAAGAGCAGAGAAAACATGGCGGAAAACCCAGTGAATGTATGGTATATGAAC
>JAGGYP010000068.1 GCA_021162485.1 Thermoplasmata archaeon | reverse complement strand
TTTAAGGACAATAGATGATGCTACAGGTATACTCAGTTATATTAGAAATAAAAAAAATGCTGTTATAGTTGGAGGGGGATTAATAGGATTAGAAGTAGCAGAAGCTTTTCATAATAGGAGATTAAATGTTACAGTAGTCGAAATGTTGCCAAATATTTTGCCTTCTATGATTGATGAGGATATGAGCAAAGAGGTGTACAACCAGCTAAAGGAGTACATAAGTATCTTTACTGACCATTTGGTAACAGAGATAAATGGAGATGAAAGGATAAAATCTGTTAAAGTAAAAAATAAACACACTGGTGAAGAATTTGATATTTCCGCTGATGTTCTTATAGTTTCTACGGGTATAAGACCAAATGTAGATCTAGCAAAATCAATTGGCTGTAGAATAGGGGAAAGAGGGGGAATAGTAGTTAATAGAAGATGTGAGACAAATGTTAGAGATGTTTATGCTGTTGGAGATTGTACTGAGGGAAAAGATTTTGTTACAAAGGAATCATTTCCTGTTGGTCTAGGAAGCATAGGTGTTAGACAAGGCATTGTTGCAGGTATAAATGCAGCTGGAGGAAATATAGTGTTATTTGATGGTTTTTTACAAACCAGGACCACAAGATTGTTTGATATTGAGATTGCAGCCGTGGGACCTATATCAAATAATTTGGATAATATTATAAGTGGAAAATTTAAAGGTTCAACTCACCCAGAGTATTATCCTAATGGTTCTCAGACAATAATAAAAGTTCTTTGTAATATTGAAGATAAAAGGATTGTAGGAGCGCAAGCTATTGGTGAAAATGCAGCACAAAGAATTAATACAGTGGCATGTGCCATATTACACAAAATGCCAGTGGATGATTTTGTAAAGTTAGAAACAGCCTATGCACCACCAATAGCACCTACGATAGACCCATTAGCTGCCGCATGTGAAGTAGCTACTATGAAACTAAGGAGAATATCATGAGGGGGTTATCTAGGAAAGTTGGGATTAAAAATTGTACATCTAGCAGATACTCATCTAGGTTTTTCAGCATATAGAAAAATTACAAAAGATGGTTTAAATCAGAGAGAAGTAGATGTATATGATGCGTTTAGAAAAGCTGTTGACAAAATCTTGGAAATAAAACCAGATCTGATAATACATGCTGGGGATTTATTTGATTCAGTCAGACCCAACAATAGAGCTATAAAATTTGCACTGAATCAACTTCTAAGAATTTCTAAAAACAATATACCCATGATAGTGATTGCTGGGAATCATGAAACACCAAAGTTATCTGAGACCGGTCATATATTTAGCATTTTTGAGCATATAGAAAATGTATATCCAGTCTACAACGAATACAGGAGGATATATCTTGATTTGAAAGGTAAAAAGGTATCAATTTTTTGTGTGCCTCAGTTCAAAAATAAAGATGAGTTTAATGATGCACTAAACAGTTTGAAAATGGATTTCAGTAAAAAAGGAGATGAAGATTATAGAATACTTACGGCACATGTTGGAACAGTAGGTTTGTACGAGTTTAGGATGAATGAGCTCAACGAGCAGTTAATACCAGTAGGTATATTAAAGTCAGATTTTGATTATATTGCACTAGGTCATTTCCATAGATTTGTAAAAATCTTTGACAATGCCTTTTACTCTGGCTCAACAGAGAGATTTAGTTTTACAGAAGCGAACGAGAAAAAAGGATTTGTAGAAGTGATTCTGGAAGATGAAAAACCATTGGTAAACTTTATACCTTTAGAAACAAGGGATATGATAGATTTTGATGCAATTGATTGTACTAATAAAAATTCTAGTGAAATAATAAAATCCATTAGAGAGGTTGTAGAAAAAAAGGATATCAAAGACAGGATAGTTAGAATAAATCTAAAAAATGTTTCCTCGCACATATACAGAACCTTGGACTTTAACGAGTTGAAACAAATATTAAATGGTGCATTACATTTTGACATCAAAACAGATATTTTAGAGGAAGAAATTTTTAACAACTACAAAAATGCCCATATAGATGTTCTTTCAAAAGAATTTAGCAGATTCCTTGAGAATTATTCATTAAGTGGAAATGTTGATAAGAAAAAACTGCTGAAGATGGGTTTAAAATATATAGAGCAAGTGGAGGGAGCCAAGGTAGAGTAATGATACTTCGAAGTCTATCGCTTAAAAACTTTAGAAAATTCAAATCAGCGGAGATAGAGTTTCCAGATGGGATAGTGGGAATAATTGGGTTAAACGGCGTTGGTAAATCCACTATATTTGAAGCTTTAGCTTGGGCTTTGTATGGGTCTATTGCAGCTAGAACTTCTGTTAGTGAAATAAAAAGAGTTGGCGCTAGTCCCTCAGAATCTTGTAAAGTGGAACTCAATTTTTTATTTGGAGGTAACGACTACAGAGTTGTTAGAGAAGTTAATGGTAAATCTTCAAATGCCACCTTGGTCGTGAATGGTAAAACAATTGCAAACGGTTCTGAAGGGGTAAACAAATATATTGAAAAACTGCTGGGGATGGATTATAAATCTTTTTTCACCTCAGTATATGCAAAACAAAAGGAGCTAAATGTTTTGTCAGCTATGAGACCACATGAAAGAAAACCACTGATTTTAGGAATGCTTGGGATAGATGCAGTAGATGATGTTATAAAAAAAATTAGAGATGACGCAAAAAATAAGAAAAACATTCTAGATAGGCTGAGAATAGAGCTTTTAGATGAAAATGGTAAACCTAAAACGGAAAAACTAAGAAGAGAAATAGAGGATCTCACAAAGGAGAAGGAAAAAATCTCTGAGGAAATACATCAGTTAGAAGAAAAGTTAGAAAGAAAGAGAAAAGAACTTCTGGCTTTGGAAAAAAAACAAAAAGAAAAAAAACTGAGATACGAGGATATCAGTAGATCAGTAGAAGAGCTGGAAAGAAGAAAGGAGAAATATCTAAGAAAGAAAAATCTCGAGGATGAAATAGAAGAGATAAAGAAAAAGATAAAAGAAAGAAAAGATAGGTTGAAGGTTGAGAAAGAAAAAGCAGTTAAATACGAGGGGATAGAGGAAGAAATAGGAAAGGTAGAAGATAAAATAAAAGAGATTAGTTCTAAATTAGATGCTATAAAGAAGGAGAGAAACGAAAAAGAGGCTTTTAAAGAATATAAGAGAAAAGAGATTCTTGAAATTGAAAAAAGGAAAAAAGAAATTGAAAAACTAGGTCCAGATGCAAAATGTCCTACTTGTGAAAGAGTGTTGGAGAATCATTATTACAATCTTTTAGAAAAAATTTCTAAAGAAATTAGAAAAAGGGAGAAGGAAAGTTCTGTTTTATCTGAACAGATAAAAAAGATTGAAGAAAAACAGGATATTGTTGAAAAAGAGTTAGATGCTTTACAAAAAAGGATTAAACATCTATCTGAGGAAAGGAGAGAGCTAGACAAAATTAATGCAACAATCCGCAGCCTTCTAGAAGAAATTGAAGAAGGAGAAAAAAGTCTAGTAGAAAAAAGCAAGGAATTGGAAGAGATAAAGCATGTTTCTTTTGAAAAAGACGAGTATGAGAGAAAAATTATAGAAAAAAACAAGGTTTACGAGGAATATCAGCTGGTGCTAGAAGAATATAGCAACAAAAAGGATGAGAATAATAGACTGAAACTGGAATTAGAGAAGGCAAAAGGAAATAAAAAAGTATTGGAACAAAAAATAGGGTCAATCAAGGAACAGGTTGACAATTTAGAAAGGATAAAGAAGAGAATTGGGGATGAAACAGCTGATTTAGAGTATTTGCAATTATTAGTAGATATAATGTCTTCTTTTAGAACAGATTTGATATCAAGAATTAGACCCATGTTATCCGCGTATGCATCTGAGTTTTTTGAAAGATTGACAGATGGAAAATACAAGCTCATAGAGCTTGATGAAGATTATAACATAAAAATACTAGATGATGGTAGAGCATATGGTATTAAAAGGTTTTCAGGTGGAGAAGAGGATCTAGCTAATTTATGTCTAAGATTGGCAATATCTGAAATTGTTAGCGAAAGAGCTGATAGACAATTTAATTTTATAATATTAGATGAGATTTTTGGTTCGCAGGATAGCATTAGAAGGCAGAATATAATGCAAGCGTTAAATGCGTTGTCTTCAAAATTTAGACAAATATTTTTAATAACTCATATTGAGGATATCAAAAACTTTATGGAAAATGTGATACATGTTATTGAAAACGAAGATGGCACAAGCTATGTAAAAGTAGATTAAAATTTTTTTGTTATAACCAGGGTTTACTTGTTTTTCTTTACCTCTTCACTTATAGATTCTATCTCTTTTGATTTTGTCCTAGGTGATGTTCTCCTGGTTATTGAACCTTTTAGTTCCTCTGCTGATTTGAATAGTTTGTTGAATAGCTCTGCGTTTGAGTCGAACCATGTATGCCATCTTTCTAGCTCTTCTCTTAATCTGTTAGCTTCTCCCTCTGTTTCTTCGTATATCTTGTAAAGCTTGGCCAGTCTCGCTCTTTCTTCTTCATAGAGTTTTGATAATTCTTCGTATTTTTCTTTGTACTCTGCTTCTTTTTTCAGTGGTCTAAGCTCCCTGTTTTCCTCCTGCAGTTTTTTGATCTCTTCTTCCTTGTTTTTAAGTTCTTCTCTCAAGGAGTTTATCTCCGTGTTTAGTCTCTCTTGTTCTCTTTCAAATTCTATGTGTTTCATTCTAAACTCCTGTAGCTCTTTTAGCTGGTTTTCTTTTTCTCTTAGCTGCTCCTTTAGAGTTTCTATTGTTCGATTGTATTCCTCCTCTAGTCTCTTTCTTTCTGTGTTAAACCTAGCTATTTGGTCTTCTAACTCTGCTATTTTCTTTTCTTTCTCTGTTAACTCATCTTCTTGTAGTTTGTATGCATCCCATAGTTTTACTAATCTCTCTTTTTCTTTTTCCAGTTCTTTGCTGTATTTCTTCGCTCCTTCTATCGCTGCGTTTTTTTCTTCTTCTATTTTTGATACTCTTTTTTCAAGGTTTTCGATGATGTTTACAAATTCGTCTAGTCTCTTTACATCCAATAGGTTTTTTATTCTCTCGAGATTCTCAGCACCCTTGTAAAAAGATGTTCTAATGTTCTCTATTTCCTGTGAGATCTGCTGTAAATTGTCTTTTAAATTATCAATGTGCTCAAAGCCAAGAGATGATGTGCTTATATTTTCTTTAACTTCCTCTGGCACCCAACATTACCTCCAAATTTTAAGATGTGTTTTGGTATAACTTTGTATGTATTTAAGTATTATTGTATATAAAAAACAAGATTTTAAAAACCCGTTAAGCTAATAAATGACTAAAACAATAATGTTTTTGCTAGGAGGGCATATAAGATGGGAATATTTGAAAGATTTAGAGAGACTCGTTTTGCTTTATGGATTCAAAGAATTTTTGGAAAACGCCATGCTAGAATAGGCATCTATGGTCCGCCAAATGTGGGTAAAACCACGCTTGCTAATCGTATTTTGATGGATTGGACTGGTGAGACAATTGGAACAGTTTCTGAGATACCACATGAGACGAGAAGAGCCAAGTGGAAGTCTAATATAAAAATAGAAAATGGTTCATCTTCCTTGGTTATAGATATTGTAGATACGCCAGGTATTGCTACAAAAGTGGATTATAAGGAGTTTATTGAACAATATGGGTTGGATCCTGAGGAGGCAAAGAGAAGAGCGAAAGAGGCTACAGAGGGTGTTATAGAGGCGATAAGATGGTTAGAAAGCATTGATGGCGTTGTTCTAGTGATGGATTCAACTGAAAATCCTTTTACACAAGTTAACGTCACCATTTTGGGCAATCTTGAGGCGAGAAATCTACCAGTGGTAATAGCAGCAAACAAAATAGATCTGGAAAAATCCAGTCCTGCAACATTAAAATCTGCTTTTCCACAACACCCTGTTGTTCCTATTAGCGCTTTAACCGGTTACAACTTGGATAACCTCTATACAACCATGGTAAAACATTTTGGTAAAAAAAGGAGGAAAAAGAAATGAAAAAGGAAAGAGGCATATCTGTAACTTTAATATCTCGTAAAAAACTTGAGTCTTTCTCCACAGATGAAAAGATAGATTACATAATAAAGGAGGTTTCAAAAGGAAAAATATTGGTTTTAGAAAACGGGCTTACACCTGTTGAACAAAGCGCTCTTATCCAGCAAACAATGGCAAAAATTGATCACGATACCTTTATTGGAATAGAGATGGAGGGATACGCAGATATAGAAAACAATGATAATGTGCTAAGGAAGATACTGAACAAGATGTTTGGCATAATAAAGAAACCTAGGATGACTGTTATAGGACCAGCAAACCTATTGAAAACTGTTTATAAGGATAACAATGTTATACAAACAATGATAATCACTGGTAGGGGAGCAAAATAAATGCCACATCAATGTCTAAAATGTGGAAAGATATTTGATGAAAATTCTTCCAAGTTGTTGCTTAAAGGATGCCCCATTTGCGGTGGCACAAGATTCTTTTTTACAAAAGAGCCTTTATCAGAGGATGAAAGAAAAAATGTTGCAGAAAAACTAGATGAGGATATAAGAGAAAAAATTGTTAAACTAATGAAAAATGGAGAAAAGATAAAATTTTTTGACAAAGAATTCTCCATACCAAAGACTGTAGAAACTGAAGAAGAGAGAGATGAAGATAGGGAAGATAAGATAAAAGTGGCAGATGAAGAGGATATTGAGAAACTAATCGAGGATGATGAAGCGAGGAAAAAACTAATAGAGAAACTACTATCTCGAGATAAAAAAATGGATTACCCTGAGACAATAAAGATAAAAGAAATAGGAGATTATGAGATAGATTTAAATGGCCTTCTAAAAGAAGAGCCGATAATAATACACAAAGATGGAGTATACACTATTCATCTACCATCTGCTTTTAATTATGTGAAAAGAATGGAATCCTCAAAATGATAGGGGCTAGATGTGCAAGATAATTTATTTATATGCCTTTTAATCTTCTACACAGTTTTACCACTGCTTCTACTGCATATTTTGCCCTTTCTATTCTCTCCTCTGCTTGCAACCGTGTCATACCCGGGCCAGTGATACCAAGGGAGACTGGTTTATCATACTCTATAGATAGATCAGCTATCTTTCTTGCAGCATGCTGAATTACTATCTCATCATGCTCTGTTTCACCTTCTATAACAGCACCAAGTGTTATTACTCCATCTACATCTTTTCTCTCTAGTAGCTTTTTGATTGCTAGACCCATATCAAATACTCCTGGAACTTTGATCACCTTGGTTATTTTTGCTCCTAGAAACTCTGCATGCTCCTTTGCTCGCTCCAACATCATCATTGTTATGTCATAGTTGAACTCAGATACAACAGCCCCTATTCTTATAACATCATTTTTTTCCATTTTTTACCACCTATTTTAAAGGTCCTACATCTCTAAATCCTTGCCTTAAACCCAAACCAGCTTTTTTAACCAGTTTCTCAGGTTTAAACAATAAATCTATTACGTTAAGAGCGTGCTCCCTTGCCCTTTTTTCTGCAAGCAAGGCAAGCTCTTTTTCATCTTTTGCTTCATCCTCATAGACAAATACTTCGATTATATGTTTGCCGTAATCCAGTTGAACTCTCTGTAATCCCAGGCTTGCTTCATGTGCACATTGTTTATCTATCTCAGCACCACCTGGCATACCAAATGCCATTATTATATCACAGTTTTTTTCTTCAAATAGCTTTTTACAGGCAACTGGTAGATCCTTTATTCCTGGTACAGTATATCTTATTATCTTGAAACCAGTGATTTTGGATTTTATTTCATCTACAGCTGCTTTTGCCATATCATATCTTGCAAAGGTTGTATCTGCTATACCAATGTATTTCACCTATTTTTCACCTCTGTATAATTTCTTGTTGTCTATCATGTCTGCGATTTTTCTGATTATTTTCCTCGTGCCATTTAGATCGTCGCCACTATATTTTGAACATCTAACTATCTTAACATTTAATCCTCTTCTTTTCAAAGCATTTCTAATTTCTTCTTCATCAAAATTTTGATCATAACCTAAAGCTATGATATCAGGTTTTATTTCCTCCACTATCTTCAAGAAGTCATCTTTGTAACCAATCGCAGCTTTATCAACAGGTTTCAATGCCTCTACTAATTTGCATCTCATTTCCTGCGGTGTTACTGGATTATGTTTATTTTTTCTTACTGTCTCATCGTTTGCAATTACTACTATTAACTCGTCACCAAGTTTTTTTGCTTCTTCAAGGTAGTATAAATGTCCTATATGAAGCAGGTCAAATGTTCCTGTTGCCATTACTCTAACCATTTCTCCCAAGCCTCAATTATCTCATTTCCCTCAAGGAATACCAGATCATGTTCCTTGGCATATCTCTTTGCCTCTGTTTTGGATAGTGCTCTACCATCATCTCCCATCATTTCACAACCACTAGCTATGGGGATGAAGCCAGCCATGTTTAGTAAACTCGTGCTTAGTTCTGTATGGCCTCTTCTTTCCTTCAGTGAATTTTTTGATGCAATGCATATTGGCACATGCCCAGGTGATCTAAATTCTTTACCAAATTCTTGTAATATCTTTTTGCTATCTTTCTCACTGACTAATTTTTCTACTAGCTCGGCAAATCTTCTAATAGTTAGCGCTCTATCATTATCTGTTATCCCAGTAAAGGTTTTTCTATGATTTATGTACAGGGAAAATGATGATTTTGTATCATATGGTATATCATAGGGGTTTAGCTCTTTTAATACTGGATAAAGATTTTCTATCCTGTGAAACAGATCTGCTAAGAAGGGAAGTTGCATTTTTTCAGCTATATCATGGGAAACCATTATAAAAATTAAACCACCTCCATCCTTTCTCATTGTCTTTATATCCCCTGGTTTCACAAATTTAGATGGTTTTATTAAATCTGCTTCACCCTCTCTGTTATCATCATCATATATTAGTACAAACTTACCATTTTTAAGATCATTAACTGCTCTCTCAATCTTTTTTATAAGGTATTCCCCCATTGCGGATCTTATGTTAAAGCGATAGATAAATTAAATATTGGGTTTCTACTCAAAAATAAGTTACTTAGTGGGTTGAGATTTGTTAATAGATAGATATCTAGTTATGTATCCTGCTATTTGATTACGCACAAACTTACTGTTCACATCTGTCAACTCTTCTACCTTTTTTTTATTATGTTGGAAATCTTCTTTAAATTGATCTGGAAATCTCTTTAGAAGCTCTGTTGCAATGTTTTTAATATGAAGCTGTTTTATGCTTCCCAAAGTTTATTATCACCTTTTTCGCTTTGCATTTTTGCCATTAATTTATATATAAAGTGAAAAAATTGAATATGTTTTTGTTATAAAAAAATATCTACAAATTTAAAAGCAGGAGTGAAAAAATGCTTACTTTAGTAGGCACAGGGCATGTGTTTGATCTTTCCTCGGCAATAACCAGTATACTTTATGAAAAAATGCCTGATGTTATTTGTTTAGAATTAGATGAAAAACGCTTTCAAGCTCTAAAACAACGTAGAGAAAGCGGAATGAGAGCAGGAAATACCTCTTTACCAATCCTGTACAAATTTCTAGCAGGTTTTCAGGAAAAACTCGCAGAAAAATATGGAACAACTGTTGGCAATGAAATGCTAGCAGCAGATGAATTTGCATCTATAAACAACATCGGGATTGAATTAATAGATGTAGATGCAGAAAAGTTGTTATTGAGAATGTGGAAAGAAATGAAACTAATAGAAAAAATCAGGCTTTTTATCAGTAGTTTCACTGGTTTGTTTATATCTAAGAAAAACGTTGAGAAAGAATTAGAAAAATTACAAGAAAACTACTATGATTATATAGAAGAGATTAGCAAAAAACTTCCAACTATCAAAAAAGTTCTCATAGATGATAGAAACGAGTATATGGCTAATAAACTAATCGAGCTAAATAAAAAATATAAAAAAATAGTTGCAATTGTTGGAGATGGGCATATAGAGGGGTTAAGTAAAATTTTAGAGAGAAATAAGATAGAGATAGAAATTATAAGACTTAAAGATTTATTGGAAAATGCAGAAAGTAGAAAAAATGAAATACATTTTACAGTGGAATATGAAGCTTTTTAATGTGGACGCGTAGCCTAGCATGGATAGGGCGACAGCCTCCTAAGCTGTAGATCGCGGGTTCGAATCCCGCCGCGTCCGTTTTAATACCCTCAGTAAAAAAATGGTTTTCTAATTAACATTGGAAAATATTTAAATAATTTTATACAGATGTGTGATAGTGGAGGCGATTATAATGAAAAAAGCTCTGGTTTTATTGCTGATAGTGTGTATGATATTTCCAACAGTGTATGGATTAACAACGTTTGATGGTAAAAAATTCTCTGCCAACTATAATCTAAAATACAAGCATGCAACTATATCTGTTTTAACATTTTATGTTAAAGAGGTATCAAAAGAGTATTGTAGGGTGGAAAGCAAAAATATTCATTCCTATCTGATGAAACCTGGTAGACCAATTTTGCCTAAAATAGTAAAAACATTTGAAATCCCATTTGGAGCAACGAATATTGAGGTAAAAGTAACCCCCGTGAAGATTTCTCAGCGAACTATCAAAAAACAAGTTCAGCCGTGCCCTGCTCCAATGCCGTTGTTAAATGTTAAATCCTCTGCCAAGAAATATAAGATGGTTTCAACTAAAGATAGTCAGGTATACAAGAGCAAGGATCCTTATCCCTTAGACTGGTATCATTATAATATAGGTGTTGGTGTAAATGAGGATTTTGAACATGTTACTTTTGTGACTGTTCACTTTTATCCATTTAGATACATACCTACAGAAAATAGGATTATATATGCAGAAAAAGCGGATATAAACATCTCCTATACTCCTCCAGAAGAAGATCTTTTTTCGGCAACGTCAACATATGATCTTGTTATTATTGCACCTTCAAAATTTGAAGATG